>JALYJG010000172.1:1064-4692 GCA_030775365.1 Pseudomonadota bacterium | reverse complement strand
ATGCGTCCGAGCAGCCAGTATGGCTGACGGCGGACGACGAGCGGCCGAACGATGCGGCCGTGCTGTTCCTGACCGATGGCGCGGAGTCGGCCCTTGTGCCCGAATATACTCGCGTCTGCGAGATATTTGATGGCAATGACGAGGCCTCGCTCGCGTCTGCGCGTCGGCGTTGGGCATCGTATAAGAGTGCGGGCCATGCTCTTAGCTACTGGCAGCAGGGCGAAAGAGGTTGGATAGACCAGACGCCGAAAGGTTGAAGACCGCATGTCGCTCGCCTATCACGATGGACAGTATGTCGACAAAGCCGCGATTACCATCCGTCCGTCCGATTTCGGTTTCAGCCGCGGCCTGACCGTATTCGAACTCACGCGAGTTTATCAGGGCATGGCCTTTCGCCTCGATGATCATGTGGATCGTTTCGCGATGGGCGCACGCCTTTTCGGCATTCGTTGTCCGGTCGATAGCGGCGAGTTGGAACGCATTGCCAGGCACCTGATCGCGCAAAACAAATACCCGCATAGTGTCGTCAAATTCTACCTCACAGCGGGCGAGTGCGCCCAGCCAGGCACGTTTGGTTTCGCGCGCTCAGAGGGCTTCACGCCCCATCTCATCGTTATGGAAGAGAAGATGGAGCCGCTGCATCCCGAAGCCCCCAAGGGACTTGAGCTTTATCGGCGCGGTATCCGGCTCAAGACCGTTCCTTTCGCCCGGCAAAATCCCCTCGTGAAGTCGATCAATTACGCCCCTGGCTACTGCGCCGCCCAGGCTCTTGCGGCCGAAGCGTGGGACGAAATTCTTTATACGGACGCGAAGGGGAACGTCACGGAGACCACGATCAGTAACTTCTTCGCGGTGATTGACGGGGTTTTGTGTACGCCGGCCGAAGGCATGTTAGCCGGTGTGACGCGCAAGGTCTTGCTGGAACTTGCCGACCGTATCGATCTCAAAACCGCCGAAATCAACATCAAACCGGCTGATGTGTCGCAAGCGACGGAAGCCTTCATCGCCAGCAGCTTTCTCGAAATGGTGCCCGTCAAAGCGGTCGATACCAAAATCTTTGCCACGACGATCGATGGCCGGGCCTATAGCCAGCTTCGGCGGGCTTTCACAGCATATGTGCAGGAGGCGCTGGCGTCGCACGAAAAGGCCTGACCTAAGGCCTATCGACAGCCCATAGGAACCTTACTAGGCTGTGGCACGAATGTTCAGTGGGGGCAGCGATGGACTTTATTCGCAGAAACCCGGCGCTCGCCTTAGGGATTGGGCTGCCTTGCCTCGTCGTCGTTCTTTTTTCGCTCGCAGCCTTGATACCGGCCTGGATCGTGCCGCCACCCCAGTATGACGCCTTATTTGCGACGACTGGGTCGGCCTATACCGCCAGCGATTCCGCGTCGGCCGAGCTCAAATTCACCGTCGAAAAGAACCATCTCAAGCTCTACCGTCGTCGTGCGCCGAAACAGGGTGGGCTATCCGACACGAAGCTTTTCCGCTTTGACGCACGGACCGGGAGCGTGAGCGAGATCTCTGTGCCGCCGCCTGGCCCCGCCGAGCCAATCAGCGATGCGTGGCAGCCTTTGGAGGTGCCCGACACGCAGGCGCTCGTGCTCGACACCCGTACAACCGCGCCGGACGGTTATCAATTCCATGACCGGTCGCCGGGCTACAACGGCGGTCTTTGGCCGTTTTTTGACGGTATGCCGGCGCGCGAAAACGTCACGGTCAGCAAAGACGGCCGGCAGATAAAGGTGCCCCTGGCTGAAGGTAATCTCTATTACACGGGCGGACCCATTCGGCTTCTCGGCTGGATCACGGGCGGCCGATGATGGATGGCGGTCGTCAGGACGCGTTAGCGCAGATTGTGGCGCTGGCCCGCACCCATGCGCTCGAGACGGGCGAAATTGTGGCGGCCCTGCGCCAATCCTCGGGTGCGGCCCCTAAAAACAAAGTGGCCGTCTTCTTCGCGGCTGTAGGTGGCATTTTCGTTTTCTCAGGCATCCTCGCCTTTATAGGCATGTTCTGGGACGAAATGAATTCGGCGTCGCGCGTCGTCATCACTCTCGGCTCAGGCTTTGCGCTTTTCCTCATGGCGATCATAGCGACCTCGGCGCAAGAGCCCCGCTACCGCCGGGCCGGCACGCCCCTGTTCCTTATGGCCGGCTGGCTCCAGCCTGTTGGACTGTTCGTCCTCATCCATGAATACTTTCACGGCGGAAAGGATCCGCGCTATGCCTGCCTGCTTGTGTTCACGGTCATGCTGGTGCAGCAACTCGCCTGCTTCGCGGCTCTGCGGCGTGATGTGTTGTTATTCTTCTCTTTGTTGTTTGGCGGATCATTTTTTGCCACAGTGTTCAGCCTTCTTGGCGTCCCCAACAATTGGTCGGCGGTTATTATCGGCGTGTCGCTCCTGAATATTTCGTATGCCCTTAGCCAAAGGCAATGGCGCAACTTGCCGGGGATCGGTTTTTTTCTGGGCGGAAGCTATTGTCTTGGCGGAGCCTTCGATATTCTTCAGCACTCGGCGTTCGAGCTCCTCTATCTCGGTATGGCGTGCTTCATGGTCTATCTCAGCACGCTCGTCCGCAGCACTATGTTGATGATCGTCAGCGTGATCGCGATGTTGGCGTATATCGGCTATTTTACCGAGGAGCACTTTGTGCATTCAATCGGCTGGCCGGCCGCTCTGATTGGGCTTGGCTTCATCTTTATCGGCACTGGCATCGGCGCCGTCAAGCTACGGCGGCGATATATTTGAGGCTCATTTGGGCCTGACCTGGTGCCACCGCGTTACGTTCTGATTATGCTCGGGCAAGTCCCTGGCGAATACATGGCCGCCGGTGCCGTCGGCGACGAAATAAAGATAGTCGTTTTTCTCGGGATGGAGGGCCGCCTCGATGGCTGCGCGCCCGGGATTGCATATCGGTGCAGGCGGCAGCCCATCCGTCATATAGGTGTTGAAGGGGGAGGCGAACGATAGATCAGTATGATCGATATCGTGATCAAGCAAGCCCTTGGCACGCACGATCGCATATATAACCGTGGGATCGGATTGCAGCCGCATATTTAAATGAAGACGGTTGTAAAAAACGCCAGCGATCCGCGGTCGCTCGGACGGTTTACCGGTTTCTTTCTCGACGATCGAAGCCATGGTTATGGCTTCAGCGGGGGTTGTGATCGGCACGAGCGGATCGCGCTTGGCCCATAACTCCTCGCGGGTCTCCTGCATAGCCTTTTGCATCCTGGCTATGAGGCCGCTCCGCGTATCGTTGAGGCTATAATTATAGGTTTCGGGCAACAGCGAGCCCTCGGGCGGTGCTGCCGAGATAGCCCCTGCCAGCGCGGGTGTATCTTGGAGCAGGCGTACCGCTTCGGCCGATGTCATGCCTTCGGTCACCGTGAAGGCGTGCACGACGGAGCGGCCCTCGCGCAGCATCAGAATGATGTCGGCGGCACTCTGCGGAGGCGTAAACAAATATTCACCCGCCTTAAAATCGTTATTGGCCATAAAATGAGCCGCGATGCGGAAAAGGTAGGCGTTCGATATGGCGTCGTTCTTTTCGAGCAGGACCGCGATGTCACGAATATTCGTCCCGCGCGGGATGACGACGGTTTTGGGCTCGGTGAGCGGACC
>JALYJG010000172.1:0-1054 GCA_030775365.1 Pseudomonadota bacterium | reverse complement strand
AAATAAAAACGCCAGCACAAGGAGAAGGACGCCGAGGCCGCGCCGCCCCGGAGCCGCTGCCGCTTCGTCTGGAGCTTGTGAAGTTTCTGGGGGTGAAGGCGGGGCTGCAGTCATCACGGCAATTCTAGCCGGGAGCAGGCGAGAAGGCAAAAGAGTGCGCTTCAGTTGTTTCGATTTGATGACGACAAAGTAAAGCTAAGGGATGAAATCTCAGCTCGCTGCCAAAGCCGGCGTTAGCGCGGCAGTGGTCGCAGGCGTCGGCCGATCCGGATTGTTGCGCTTTTCCTTTCGGCCGAAACTGTCGTAAGCGAGCCACTCGGCGCCGTTGCCGATCTGCTTGGCCAAGAACGGGGCCGCGACCTCAGCCGCGGCGCCAACACCGGCCACGGGAATAAGTGGGATCAAAGTGACGGCCATAAAGGTTTCTGCGGCGGCGGTCACGCCCCAGTTGACCGCGATCCGGCCGGCTTGCGCGATGAAGCCTGGACCTTTGTGGCTTTCGAGCTTGTCGATATGGCCTTTGACCATATCCGGCTGGAGGGCTCTAACTTTTGAAAGCTGATTCCAATCGACGTTCATATTCCGCCCTGTGAATCGATTAAAAATACGATCCTATCGTAGCACAAAAGCGTAGGCCGATCCAGGCGGCTTTTATTTGCGCAAATTGGAAAGGCCATGCTTGCCAATGGCTTGGGTGGTTTTAGGCGTCGATATTGGTGGCGTTCAGCGCGTTTTCCTGGATGAATAAACGTCGTGGCTCGACCACGTCCCCCATAAGCGTCGAAAACACGGTCTCAGCCACATCGGCTTGATGAACTTTGACTTGCATCAGAGAGCGGATCGATGGGTCGAGGGTGGTTTCCCAAAGCTGTTCAGGGTTCATTTCGCCGAGGCCTTTGTAGCGCTGTATCGTCAAGCCCTGCCTCCCTTGTTCCATGATGGCATCAACAAGAGCCACGGGGCCCGCGAGCGACGTCATCTTATCCTTGAAGGTCATTTTTGCTGGAGCTTGGAACCAACTCTGCAAATCGGCTGTCATACCGTCGAGGCGGCG
>JALYJG010000171.1 GCA_030775365.1 Pseudomonadota bacterium | reverse complement strand
CAACACGGAAGGCCTGGCCCGCCTCGCCCAGCAACTCCACGCCCGTAATGATGACGAAGGTGCGGCCGATTTCTATACGCGCGCCATTCAGCGGGCGCCGAAAGATACAGCCATCCGTAAGGCTTTTGCCGAAATCCTTGAAGGACACGGCGATTATGTCGAGGCCGACGCGCAATATGACGAGGCTCTTAAGATCAAACCCGATGACAGCGAACTCTTACGCGCTGACGGGCGCGTCCTCATCAAGCTCGGCAAGCCCGCTGAAGCCAAAGATCGGTATGAGCATGCCTTGCGCGAGGATTCGGGTGACATCAAAGCGCTCAATGGTCTCGGCGTTTCGCTCGATTATCTGGGCAACCACGATGCCGCGCAAACCATCTACCGGCAGGCGCTCGACGAAAATCCCGATGATACTTCGACGTTGACCAATCTTGCCCATTCTTATGTACTCTCTGGGGCTTGGAGCGATGCGATCGGCCTTTTAGAGCCGCATATGAACGACAAGGACGCCACGCCCGCCTTGCGTCAGAACTTAGCCGAAGCCTATGGCATGGCCGGCATGGATGTCGATGCCGAGCGCGTGGGCCGCATGGATTTGTCGGCCGAACAGGTTAAGCACAACCTTGCCTATTACCGCGCTCACCGCACGCATCTGACGCCGACGGCCGGACTTTATGCCGATCTTGGCGCCTATCCGACGGATGCGATGGCTGCCGCTCACGCCGAGGATATCCAGCAACGCTTTAGCGAGGAAATGACAGGCCTCGTCCTGCTTGAAGCGCCTCAGGTGGAGGCGATCGGGGGAACTCCGACCTTTACGGTGCATGTGGCCGGCTTTACGAAGAAGCCGAGGCTGCGCGCTTTTTGTGACCAACTCAAAAGGCAGAACGTCAGCTGTATACCACACGGCATCTAGGTTCTTAGCCGTGCGTTTCGGATCCGAAAGCGCCTAAGACAGCCTTGAGCTTTTGCCTTAACGTCTCGGCGTTGAAAGGCTTGATCAGGTAATTGTTGACCCCGGCCGCCTTAGCCGCGGCTACACTTTCGGGCTTGCTCTCGGCCGTCGCCATGATGAAAGGTAATTTGGCCAGTCGCGCATCAGTTCGCACTTCTTTCAGAAGGTCGAGGCCCGACATGGCGCCCATATGCCAATCCGAGATCACCAGGCCGAAGGGCAACTCCCGCAGCATGCGCAGCGCGGTCTCGCCGTCGAGCGCCTGGTGAACATGCTTGAAGCCGAGTTGTTTCAGAAGATTATCGATTATGCCGAGCATCGATTTGTAGTCATCGACGATCAGAATATTCATGTTCATATCGACGGACATGGGCGTAATCTTGGCGTTGTTGTGCATAATCGCCCAAGGGATTTTGCCAGCTTAACTTCAAAAAGCGGTTATCGAAGGACGGCAAAATGGGCAAAATTTTAGATAAATGTTCAATAGTGAACCGAGGCCGGCCTGAGCACGAACGATCTCGAAAGTCAAAATGAGGGCTTTGGCGCGGCCCTAACGGCTTGAAGTATCTGAAAACTTAAGAAAGTGTTATCTTAATTTCCCTAGGATAAAGCGTTTACAGGGCTCTTGGCGGTATGCGATGTACTTGCTTGTCTTTGTCACGCTCGTGATAGCGTTGACCGGCGTCTATGCACAAGTGCTGTCGCTTCAGGCTGCGCGCTTGTTCTCACATCAAACCACAGTCGCTCGGGCCCTGCTCAACTGGCACGCTACCGCGGTCGCCCAGGCCAAGACGGCCGTGAACCCGACCCCTTTGCCGGGCGCGGCGGGCTGCGATTTGACAGTGAACGGTCCTGTCGGGACACTTTGCAGCGGTCCTACGGGCTCTGTGACGGTCAACGGCACTCCCACCCTGCCCAATTGCTCGGGCACACTGACGAATGTGTGCTGGAACAGCTTGCCGCCCGGCTATCAGCAGGCGCCTTACACCTTTTATTCGGTCTACTACCAACCGTCACCCGGCCAGAGCTACATCATCACCTTCGTGCCGCCTCCAGCCGCTTCGGCCACGAACCCACCCCCCGGCTTCATCACCTTACCGGGAACAGGTGCCGGGGCGGTCGCGCAGATCGGTGCGACGATGAGCGATCTTTTTCTCCAGATCAGAAACAGCGGGTTTGCGACGACATCCTATGGCACCATCACAAGTGTCGCCGGCGTCAACTACCTTGTGACATCGACGATATCGAACGGCGCCACAGCCACGTTTCTGCAATATCCTATTCCCACAGGTAACATTATCCCGTTGGGCTCCATCGCCATCATCTCCACGCCGTGAGGATCTCGAACATGCAACCCACCTATCTGACGACCAACCCCACGGAGCGACGCCGCATGTTTGACTTTGGCAGAAGGCGCAGACGCGGCTTCACACTCATCGAGCTCGCCATCGTGATGGCCGTAGCCGGCCTCCTCTTCGTGGGTTTGTGGCGGTTGCTCGCCAGCGGCAACCAGCAGGTGCGCGACCAGAGCGCGGCGAGCCAGCATCAGCAGCTCATCTCCGCCGTCAAAGGTTTTCTGGTGTCGCAGCAGGGTCAGACTTTCATGACGGCAATCGCCGCCAACGGCTCGAATGTTCTACCGCTGCCGGCCACGAACACATCGAACGCCGCCTGTCAGGCGGATCCCACGCTAACGGCGGCCGGCGTGCCACTGTTTTGTAATTTTCTTCCCACAGGCCTTTCGAGCGCGACACCAAACTCCTATGGGCAGACCTATAGCATCCGGGTCTTGAAAGACAGCTCGCCCGCCGGCACCCCGCCCAACACCTATTCGTTCATGGTCCTGTCCGCCGGCGGCGATACGATCCCCGACACGTCAGGCGGGCGTATCTCGGCCTTTATCGGTGGCGATGGCGGCTTTGTCTACACGGCGGCCGTTTGCGGCGCGCCGGCCGGCCAGACCGCTTGCGGCTCCTACGGAACTTGGGCCACAAATATTACGGCCTATGGGTTTCCGGCCGCCAACGTCCCAGGCCATATCGCCAGTCGCACCTATGTCTCGCCGACATCGGACAGCATCTTCCCCTGGCTTGCCCGGCCGAGCTTGCCCGGCGATTCACTGACCTCACCTATCTGGAACACGATGCAAACGGATTTGTTCCTCGGCAACAATATAGGTACAGGCGCGCCTAATAATTTCTGGCTCGGCAGCGACAGCACGGCGGGCGTGGTGACGGGCGGCGGCCAGATCAATGCGCAAGGCGGCTCGATCAACATGGCTCGGACCGGCACCAATGCCGGCGGCGGGACGATCAACCTCCAGGGCGGCATCATCAACGATGCGCCCGATAACGCCAATACCGGACGCCTCATCATGACGGCCAACGGACCCCTGCACTCCAATGCCTTTGTTTCGCTGGCGACGAATTGCACGGCCGACACGGTCAGCCCGAACACCGGCGTGTTCCCGGCTGGCACGGACCCGGCCTGCGCGGTCGGTTTGCAAGTCACTGGTGACGCCAATGTGGTCGGCCAAATGCAGGCTTGGGATTTTTATTCCCAGACCTTCATCTATAAGGGCTCGGATCTGCGTCTGAAGCGCGACATCCATCCGCTGACGGATGCGTTGTCGGACATTATGAAGTTGAAACCGGTCTCCTACACGCTCAAATCCAACGGCAAACCGAGCCTGGGTGTCGTCGCCCAGGACGTCGAAAAGGTCTATCCTCAGCTCGTATCGGAGAGTAACGGTATGAAGGCGGTCGAATATGAGGCGCTGATTGCGCCTCTGATCGGGGCGGTACAGCAGCTTAAGCATCAAAATGACGAGCTGCGCCAGGACCTCAACGCCCAAAAAGCCGAACAGCGTCAGCTCGAAGAGCAGCTACGGCGCAAGCAATCTCCCTGATTTAATGCGCGAGGTTTTCGCCTATGAGGATCAGGCGCGTTCCGCTTTAGCGCGCCACAAGCCGGCACTGAAAGGTGCAACTATTGTCGGGCAGCGTAATCACGCAGCATTGCGGCGGGGTGCCGGCCTTTCCGGCGGCCTCGCTTTTAAGCGTCAGGCAGCCACTACTGTCGAGCCCGGCCGTGTCATCGAACAAGTCACCGCCGCCGCCGAAATTCTGCAAGGTGCACGCATTGGCACTTGCCGCGAGGGCAGCTGAAGACAGCGCATGACCTGTGTCAGAGGGGCAAGGAATTTTCGGACTGCAGACGGCGCTGCCGAATACGCGGCCGCTCGCGCCATTGACCTGTTGCCCCCCCTGCTGCGCCATCACGGTCGTCGACATCAAAACGAGAGCTAGAACGGCTGTAATTAGTAAGCGCATGACAATCCCCGAGAACCTGCGTTGAAGACAACGCATCCTAATCCGCTTGTTTTGCTTGGCAAGGCCTAAGGCTTGGATCTGAGCCGGGCGGCTTGGTGTCCACAGGCATGTCCCCGGGCTGTTGACCGCACGACCGATTAGCCACAATATCGCAACTTTATGACCGCAGCGCTTGGGCAAATCCGATGAGAAAAAACAAGTCTCCAGCAGCCAAGCCCGGTAAAGACCGGGCTGGTAAAGACAGGGCTGGCAAAGACAGGGCTGGCAAAGAACTGGCCGAGGCTTTCCTGACGCTGCAGAATGCCGATGAGGGCCATCGGTTTCTTTGCGACATCTGTACGCCCAAGGAAATTGCCGATCTTGCCGATCGCTGGTGCGTTGCTCGGCTTCTCGATGAAGGCGGCCGCTCCTAT
>JALYJG010000170.1 GCA_030775365.1 Pseudomonadota bacterium | reverse complement strand
CTCAACGATCTACCTGTGACCGAAATCACAGGCGGGCCAACACTGCATTTGCCTGTCAACGTCCCCATTGCCACCCTGGCGGATTGGGAACAGATCCGCGAGCGCTTGGACCATGTGCCACATATAACGCGCGCCGAGGTGATTACGCTGGCCCGCGGCATGACAAGCATAGAGATCGAATTCCGCGGCGATATCGAACAATTGCAGGGTAGTTTAAACCAACAGAACCTGTCGCTGACGCAAAACCGAACGAGCGGGGCCTGGACCTTGCAGTCCTTGACGCCGGCGAGCCCCTACTAACATGAGGAGGGCCAACATGCCTCGACTTGAATCCCAGACGCGCTTTTGGGCGTTGGCTTTCGCGGCGTTTGTAGGCCTGATGTGGATATTGAAACCGGTCCTGCTGCCCTTCGTCATGGGGATGGCGGTGTCTTACTTCCTCAATCCGGTCGTCAACAAGCTAGCCCACCATAAGATCCCACGCTGGCTCGGCGCATTGATCGTCCTCTTAGGGTTCAGCATCATAGCCGGGCTGATCGCCACGTTGATTTTTCCGCTTTTGCAAAGCCAGGTGGGAGCGCTCGTTAAGGCGGCGCCTGGATATTACGAGCAATTACGTGCGCATTACTTGCCGTGGATTGAGGACTGGCTGAGACAGTTCGATCCCGACGAGGTCGACAAACTGCGCGACGCGGCCGGCCAGTCGGTCGGCCAGGCTGCGGGCTGGCTCGGTACCATTATTCAGCAGATCGTCTCGCGAAGCTTTGCGCTGATTGATATTCTTGCCCTGATGGTCATTACGCCCGTCGTTGCCTTTTACATGCTCCGCGATTGGCCCGTGCTAACAGCTGTCATCGACTCCTGCTTCCCGCGCCGCCATTACGAGGTTATTCGTACGCAACTGGTCGAGGTCAATAATACGTTATCGGGATTTATTCGCGGGCAAGCTCTCGTCTGTCTCGCCCTCGGCAGCGTTTATACGATCGGCCTTACGGCCGTCGGCCTGCACTACAGCGCAGCTATCGGCATTACCGCCGGTGTTCTGTCCTTCATCCCCTATGTGGGAACAATTTTCGGATGGGTGGCGAGCTTGTTACTGGCTTCCGTACAATTCGACGACTGGAAACACATTGGGCTTGTGGTCCTCGTTTTTCTCATCGGACATATCCTGGAGGGCTATGTCCTGACGCCGAGGCTCGTGGGCAAACGCGTTCATCTTCACCCGGTTTGGATCCTGTTCGCCTTGATAGCTGGTGCTCATCTGATGGGCTTCACAGGCGTTCTTATTGCGGTTCCGACCGCCGCCGTTATCGGCGTATTAACGCGCTTTGGATTGCGCCAATATAAGAACAGCGACTTCTACAAAGACCCCATGGCCCCCACCCGCCTATGAGCCGGCAGTACCCACTTCCGCTGCCGCACAAGGAGGCTATGGATGCGGATGATTTCCTTGTCACCGGCAGCAACAGCGAAGCGGTCGCCTGCATTCAACAATGGCCGCTCTGGCCGTCGCATTGCATCGTCATTCACGGCCCGTCCGGCAGCGGCAAGACGCATCTCGCGCGCGTCTGGCAGCGCCTGAGTGGCGCCGAGAATTTTGCCGTGGGCGAGATCGGGGCTGGAGCGCTGAGCCGGCCGACCGCGTCGGGGGCCAAGGTCACGATTGAGGACGCCGATCAGGCGGCTGGCGTTCCGACCGACGAAGAGGCTCTATTTCACCTCTTTAACCGCTTACGCGAAAATAAGGGCTTTCTGCTTTTAACCTCAGCCAGTGCCCCCGCGCAGTGGGGCATGGGGCTCCCCGACCTTCGTTCACGGCTTTTGTCCGTGCCGGCCATTCCTTTGGCCGCTCCCGACGATCAGCTGCTTTCTGCCATGCTTATCAAGCAGTTCCGGGACAGGCAGATCAGTCTTGGCAAGGACGTCATTACCTATCTTTTGTCGCATGTTGAACGAACACCCGCTGCCATACGCGATCTTGTGGGAGCGCTGGACCGCGTCTCGTTGGCGGAAGGTCGGCGCATCACGATCGCCATGGCCCGGAAGCTCATCGAGGATCAAGACTTTCTTATTCCATAACCAGCCGCTAGAATCGGCTGAGCTTTTCGACAAAGGGTCATTTTTGTATGCTGCGTCACATTGCCTGGTTTAACGAAGCGGCGGTGCAGCCGCATCCGGACGGGCTGACATCGCCCGACGCGACCGTTCAGCGCCGTTGCCTGACGCCGGCGCGGGCGATGGAGAATCTCGGCGTTGAATGCTCGGTATTCGGAAATCTTAGCGACGCTGATCCGGCGCAAGTGTCAAAACACTTGCAAAAACTCGAAACGGATATTGTCGTCATTTGCAAGATATCTGAGCCCTCCCGCTTGCGTCTCGCGCGGGCGGCGAAGCAAATGGGCTGCTATGTTGTCGCGGATTTCGGCTATGAGGGGGCGATCACGGCCGACCTCATCAAATTAGCGGAAGTGGCCGACCAAATTGTCGTCAGCACGGAAAAGGGTGCGACGGAGCTTCACGCGCAGACCGGACTGAAAGCGTTGATTATTCCCGATTGCGGCGAACAAGCCGGAGAGCTCTCCGCTAAAACGATTGCCGAGCTTTGGCTGGCTTGCTTCCGCACGCTGAAGATCAAGCCTCCGCCATCGGCCAACACCAACACGCCCCAATAACAGCTTATTGCGCCTCGGCGGTGCAGCTGCGCGCAGACGGTCGGCAGGCTTAAGCGGGGCAAGGAATAAACCCCAGCCCCAGCAACTAAGCGACGTCCTGAATCTGCTCTTGAGTTGTCGCCAAATTCTGGGCGACCTCTTTCATATTGGCAGTCGGCGCTTGTTGACCGCCCTGCTGAGCCCCGTCCGTCCGACTACGGGCGATATGCGGCATGAGGTCCTGCAGCTCAATGAAATTGTCGGCTTGTCGACGAAGCTCATCCGCAACCATCGGCGGGGAAGAACGCATCGTGCTGACAACGCTCACGCGCACGCCCTTACGCTGTACGGCTTCGACCAAGCGGCGGAAATCGCCGTCGCCAGAGAAAATGATGATGTGGCCGACATGCTCGGACATTTCCATGACGTCGATCGCGAGCTCGATGTCCATATTACCTTTGATCTTGCGGCGGCCGAACGCATCGGTGAACTCCTTGGTCGGTTTCGTGACCATGGTGTAGCCGTTGTAATCCAACCAGTCGACCAGCGGACGAATAGGCGAGTATTCTTCGTTCTCGATCAGCGCTGTGTAGTAAAAGGCCCTCACCAGACGACCACGACCTGCAAAAACTTCGAGGAGGCGGCGATAGTCAATGTCAAAACCGAGACCGCGCGCGGCCGCATAAAGATTAGCGCCGTCAATAAACATAGCGCAGCGTTCTTCTTTATAAAAAATCATTTGTTCCTCTTGTCCTTTGCGTTAAGAAAACAGGGGCTTGCGAGCCGCGGGCGGCCTCCCCTGTTCGGCATGCTGCGTACACGTGCTACCCAAAAAAGGCAATAACAAAAAGCACAGGTGAACTCGAATCAACAGCTAAGAAAGTAATCCAACGGCCTTCTCGATACAAGGATATGTTTGGTTTTTGCGCGCGTTTTCGGACCCCAACATGCAATTTCAAGGCTTTACATATGTTCGCGAAAACATGTAGGGTGCGCGCGTCTTCGCGAGAATTCCTCGAAAGGCAACTTGCTACCCATCTGGGGCAAGAGGGCATGAATTAGAGGCAGGCAAAGGAACGAGGAAAATATGGCACGCGTCACCGTCGAAGATTGTGTTCTACAAATTACAAACCGTTTCGAGCTCGTCATGTTGTCCGCGCATCGCGCGCGCGCCTTGGCTTCGGGCGCAGAATTAAAGCTGGAGCGCGACAGAGACAAAAACCCTGTCGTCGCCTTGCGTGAAATCGCCGAAAAGAAGCTCGACCTTCCGGGCCTCGAGGAGTCCCTCGTCAAGAGCCTGCAGAAGCGCATTGAGCCGGACCAGCCTGAGGAAGAAGTTGTCGAACTGATGGTCGGCGAACAGCAAAGCTGGATCACGGTCGACGAGGAAGAGGAAATTGAAGATGACGCGGGCGCTGAAGAAGAAGTGCTAGCGGATGATTCCTCCTCCGATCCGCAACCACCCACCCCCGCTTTTGAAGACGCACCTATCGAAGACTAAGATCCGCCGCTTGCAGCTTTTGGGGCTTTGCGTGCATGTCGTCCACGGCGTACCAGAAACTCAGCCCGTATTATCACGGCTTTAAGGCGTGGGTTTCGAAGTATCCTGCTGTTTATAACCACTTAAGCACCCTAAGGCGGCTCTTCAAATACACGTATCCTCAATCTGCGCTCGCGCATCAATACCTCGACGGGTTGCGCGGGCTTGAGATCGGCGCGAGCGCATTTAATCCGTTTGGGCTCGATACACTCAACCTTAACTGCGATCCAGCTGACTACAACTTCGGCAAATATGAACAGGAGTTGGTCGGTCAATCCGTCGCGGTGGGCTTAATGGCGCTGGGCGACCAGCTGCCCTTTGCTGACGGGCAATGGGACTTTGTGCTAACATCCCATGTGCTCGAACATTTTCTCGATCCCATCAAAGCCCTGAACGAATGGTATCGGGTGATCAAGCCGGGCGGCTATCTATTTCTGATCGTTCCTCATAAGGACCGTACTTTTGACAAACACCGTTCGCGTACGACCTTGGATGAACTGCTCGCCCGCCATGCGGCTCATGTCGTGAACACCCCGTCGGAACATCATCTTTGCGTATGGATCCTCGA
>JALYJG010000169.1 GCA_030775365.1 Pseudomonadota bacterium | reverse complement strand
AACGTCCCGTGCGATCTCGTAGGCCGCCAGCACTTCCTTGAAACGTTCGGCGTCGCCCGTTGCAAGCGCGATCTTCTGGTCACGATAGGCCATGGCCTGCTGCGTTATTTTCACAGCCTCGCCTTTGGCTTCCGGGATAACTTTGTTCGCGTGCGCCATGGCGTCGTTTTGCATTTGCTCTTGGTTGAGGCGAGCGTTGACGACGTCCTGAAAGGCACCCTTGACCTCATCAGGGACTGACACGGTTTGCAAATTGATCTGGGCGATGACGACGCCGGCATTGTACTGATCCATCAACTTCTGCAGGCGCATATGGGCTTCTTCCGCGATCTGGCCGCGGCCATCCGTCAGTTCGAATTGCAGTTTGTTTTCGCCGATCACTTCACGCATCGCGCTCTCGGCGGCCATCTTTATGGTCTGTTCAGGGTCCCGAATTTCGAACAAAAATTTCTGAATATCGCTCACCCGCCAGAAGACAGTGAACTCAACATTTATGATATTCTGGTCTTGCGTCAGCATCATGCTCTCTTCCGGAATGACATGGGGCGCCTCGGTCGAGCGACTGAGCCGCTGGAAGCCAATCGAGATTTCATTTTGGGCCGTGACGTTTCGCAGCAAGACGTCTTCGATCGGGTAGGGTAGGTGGTAGCGCAAACCCGAGCTGTCGGTTCGGTTGTAAGCGCCGAAGCGCATCACAACTCCGACCTGTTCGGTGCCAACCTGATAAAACCCACTCAGGATCCAGACGGTGATCAGGAGCGCAAGGCCCAGCATGAAAAGCTGCGGCGGGCCTCCGATACGTTTTTGCCAGCGCTCGAATGCGGCCGCGAATTCGCGGAAAACCTTGTCGAGGTCGGGCGGAGGCTGCTTACCCGGAGGACTTCCGGGGGCCTCTTTGCGCCAGGGATTGTTGCCGGGTTTGCCCGCGGATGGGCCCCAGGGGCCTTCATTATTGTTCCATGACATGGATGTATTTCTCTGGAAGGGGAATGCCGACCTTATGCTATGCACTATGAGACTGAAATTCGGGTTGTCAATCGTTACGGAAAGAACATGTCGCTGACACTGCAGGACCTTATTCTTAAGGCGCTGAGCGCCGTTCGACTGCCCGGCACTTTAACAGGCGTTGACGTCGTTCCAAGGATCTCTGGCCTCGCAATGCGGGAGGCGCCCGAGGGCGCCCATGTCACTTTCGCCATCGAAGTGGATCCGGCAGAAGGACCGGCATTCGAGCCGTTACGTTACAGCACGGAAAAATGCATCCGCGACTTGCCGGGCGTGGCGACGGCTTCGGTGGTTCTGACGGCACACAAGCAAGCGCCGCCGCTGAAGGCCAAGCACCGGGAAAAACTGTCTCTCCCCAACGTGAAGCGCATCATCGCTGTCGCCTCGGGCAAGGGCGGCGTCGGTAAATCCACAACATCCGTCAACCTGGCTGTTGCCTTCATGCAGAACGGATTGAAAGCAGGTCTCCTCGATGCCGATATCTACGGACCGTCCATTCCGAGGCTGCTAAATCTATCGGGGCGCCCGGCAAGTGGCGAGGACAAGAAACTGGTGCCGGTCGAACGCTACGGCCTGCGCGCCATGTCGATGGGCTTTTTGATACCGGAAGATTCGCCCATGATATGGCGCGGACCTATGGTCCATACGGCGATCACGCAATTGTTCCGGGATGTCGACTGGGGAACTTTGGACGTCCTTGTCGTTGACTTACCCCCCGGGACAGGGGATGCGCAGATGACAATGGCTCTGCAAGTTCCCTTGTCCGGCGCCATTATCGTCTCCACGCCCCAGGACATCGCGCTGATCGACGCGCGCAAGGGCCTTTTGATGTTTCGGAAGATGGAGGTGCCTGTCTTGGGACTCATCGAAAATATGAGCTATTTCGCTTGCCCGCATTGCGGCGAGCGCAGCCATGTTTTCGGACATGGCGGGGCTCGAGCGGAGGCCGATAAACTGGGAGTGCCATTCCTTGGCGAGATGCCGCTCGATATCGCCATCCGGGAAACTTCGGATGCAGGAGAGCCAATAACGATCCGCGACAAAGAAGGCGTGCTTTCCCTGCGTTATCGGGCCATGGCCCAGGCGGTCTGGGACGGTTTGGAGGCCGTGCCCGCCTAGCTTCTGATTTCTAGAACCACCGGCGTGTGGTCGGAAGCCTTCTCCTCCCCGCGCGGCGCGCGATCAATATCGCACGCCACCAGGCGATCGGCCGCTTCAGGCGACAAGAGGAAATGATCAATACGCAGGCCGTTGTCGCGCTGCCAAGATCCCGCCTGATAATCCCAAAACGTATAGTCGTGGATCTTGTGGGGGTGGAGCGCTCGGAAAGCCTCCGTATAGCCGAGTTGCAGAATTTCCCGAAATGCGGCTCTAGAGGTCGGGTGGAAAAGAGCGTCCTCTGCCCAGCCTTTTGGATCATAGACATCGACAGCCTCCGGAATGATGTTGTAGTCGCCGCCCAGAACCACAGGCTGTTCGTTCTCCAGTAGGCTAGCCGCGTGGGCTTTAAGACGCCTCATCCACAGCAACTTGTAATCAAATTTCTCCCCCGGACGAGGATTTCCGTTCGGCAAATAAATGCTCGCCACGCGAACTCCCTGGATCGTGGCCTCGATATAACGCGCCTGGGGATCATCGCGCGCTTCCGGAAGACGTTCCCGAACATTCTCGATCGCGTGCAGGCTTAAGATCGCCACGCCATTATAGGATTTTTGACCAAGCGCCTGGCAGCGATACCCGAGCGCTTCAAATTCCAGGGCCGGAAAATTGGCTGTTTCGCACTTGATTTCCTGTAATAAAACGACGTCAGGCTTGACGTTTTTCAGCCAGGACTGGACGTTGGGCAAGCGCGCTTTGACCGAATTGACGTTCCACGTGGCGATGCGCATGACGTTTCAGAAAATGCTACGACTATTCGCACTTCTCGGCGATAGCCCAAAAGCCGTCGACGTTGATGCTGGCGCTGCCGACGAGAAAACCATCGACTTCGTCCTCCGCCGCAATGAGCTCGGCGTTGACGGGCGATACCGAGCCGCCATAGATCACGCGTACCGTTTCGCCGACGGTCCCAAGGGTCTGGCGGATGAGGCGGTGAACATTAGCAATGTCGGGGGGCGGCGGTTGTTGTCCCGTGCCGATGGCCCAGACGGGCTCATAGGCCACGACTAAATTGGCCATCCTGCATTTTTCGGGCAGCGAAGCCTTGAGTTGTTTCTCTATGATTGCCGGTCCTTCGCCGGAACTCAGCTGTTCTGCAGTCTCGCCGACGCAAACAATGGTCGTGAGTCCAGCCAGCTGTGCGGCTGTGACTTTCTGCGCCACAAGCTCGTTGGTTTCACCATGGGCAAGGCGCCGTTCGGAATGTCCAAGAATGACATAGCGGCAGCCGAGATCGGCGAACATCGCGGCGCTCACATCGCCCGTATAGGCTCCATGCGTGGCCGTGTGGCAGTCTTGGGCGCCGAGGGCGATGTGCGATCCCATGAGGGCTTCTGCGACGGGCCATACGATCGTAGCCGGCGGGCACACAACGACGTCGAATTTAAGGGGCTTGCTTTGCTCGGCCTTTTCGAACAAATCCCGGGCTAGCTGCAAGCCGGACGTGAGGCGTCCGTACATTTTCCAGTTTCCAATCACCAACCGGCGACGTTTAGGCATAGAGGCCTCCAAGAATGTTTTGTAACGACAAAGACGGGTTGGTCTTCTGTTGTCTGTTTCCTATCACCTGTTTATCATGCCTCAGCGGTTCATAAAAGGTTAAGACAGGAAAGGCCTTCGATGCTTCAAAGTATGCGCAATTTGGCCCAGTTTTGGGTGTTTAAAGGGCTGATGGTGATTCTTGTCATCAGCTTCGGCATCTGGGGCATCGGCGATATGTTTCGCGGCAATCCCCTGCAGCGCCCGGTCGCACGCGTAGGCGACAAAGTCATTACGGTGCAGGAACTGAATAAGGAGTTCGAGGCTACGCTAGTCAAAATGCGGCAGTCTCTCGGGGCAGAACTCACGGCGCCGCAAGCCAAGCAATTCGGTCTGCTGGACCGCGCGCTCGATAGTTTGGCCGAGCGTGCGGGCGTCGATCTTGAGCTGGATCATCTCGGCATCGACGTGACTACGAAAGCGGCCGTCGATTGGATTGCCCTCCAGCCGGAGCTGCGTAACAAGGATGGGTCGTTCAATAAGGAGCTTTTCCGTAAAGCGGCCGATCGCCGACACATGTCGGAGGCTGAATTTATTGAATCCTCCCGCCACGCCATGGCCAGCTTTACCCTTTTCTCGTCCTTCGGCACCGGCGGCAATGTTCCCAAGGCTATGGTCGATGCTCTCTACATCGCGCGTGGACAGAAGCGCGTCCTTGATGTCGTGACGCTGGCGAATGACAGCATCCGCGATCTGCCGCAGCCGGACGACAAAGTGCTGCATGATTTCTACGACAAGAACCCCTCGCTTTTTACGGCGCCTGAATATCGCGGCCTCACAGTCGCGCAGCTTGCCCTCGAGGACATCATGAAAGATGTCGTCATCTCGGATGAACAGGTCCGTAAGGACTACGCGGACCACGTCGCGCAATACGCCCATCCGGAACGTCGGGATGTGCTTCAGGTCGTCGTGCAGGGCGAGGCGAAGGGCAAGGAAATAGCTGATGCAGCACGCGCCGTTGGCAATCTGGCGGCGGCGGCCAAGGATAAGGGCTTCAAGACCGTGCCTTTAAATCAGACCGAGGAAAAGACCCTTCTGGCCGAACTGGCAAAACCGGTTTTTAGCCTCAAGGC
>JALYJG010000168.1 GCA_030775365.1 Pseudomonadota bacterium | reverse complement strand
GATCTGAGCTACGGCGCGCGCCTGGACCATGTGACTTTCAGCCCTCAGCGGCAGGACGCAAGACTCTCGGTTGGCGCACCGATATTCCGGCCTTATCTTCGCTATATTACGGCATATCAGACCGAAACCACAGGGCTCGTCGATCAAGTGCGTGAAGCCACCCTCGGCTTTGATTCTGCTTTCACAAAGTATTGGAGCCTGCACGTCGAACACACCCAAGCCTTCGATCCCCAGCCGGGCCCGCGCGACTCTGTCATCACGCTCACCTATACCGATGAATGCTTCATTTTTGGCATCTCGGCAACGCGCAACGAAACCAACCGACTTGACCTCAACTCCGGCACCTCCGTCGTCTTTCACTTTTACATGAGGAATGTCGGCGGCATACACACGGATTCTTCGACCGCTACCAACTTCGCGACCCAATTCCGCCAGTACTAATCCGACGCCTTGACGCAGCGCGCGAGGCCACTCAAATCCATATGATAGGTCACGTTGGCGAACCCGTTCTGGCGGAAGAGTTCGCCCACACTCTCGGCCTGCCCTTCCCCAACCTCGAAGACGACAAAACCGCCCGCATTCAGCCGACCCCGTACTTGGGGAACGATGAGCCGGTAGACGGCCAAACCATCCTCGCCCCCATCAAGGGCGGCCAGCGGGTCGTAATTGCGCACTTCAGGCATCAGCGTGGGGATGTTCTTGGACGGGATGTAAGGCGGATTGGAAATGATGACGTCGAACTTGCTGTCAATATTGTCCATCCAATTACTGATACGAAAGATAGCGCGGTCGCCGAGCCGCAGCGCTTCAGCATTGTCCCGCGCCTGATCAACCGCATGCGGCGTGTAGTCGACGCCAAGCCCTGTCGCCTGCGGCAATTCGGAAAGCAACGCTAAAAGAAGGCACCCGGTTCCGGTACCAAGATCGAAGATCGTCACGGCCGAGCGGTCTTTCAGCTCCGTCAGAACCACCTCGACGAGCGTTTCGCTATCCGGGCGAGGCTCGAGCGTGGCGTCATTCATCGAAAAATCCAGACTCCAAAACTCCCGCTTGCCAAGGATACGCGCCACGGGTTCCCGCCGGCAACGACGCCCAATGAGCGATTTGATCCCGTCATTCTCGTCCGGCGTGACGGCGCGTTCGCCTTGCGCCAGGATTTGTGCGCGATCAAGACCGAGAACGTGCCCGATCAAAAGGCGGGCATCCAACGAGGGATTATCGACGCCGGCGTCCTCCAATTGTCCGACGGTGGCACGGACGATGGCGGCGAGCGTTGAAGCTGCTGTACGGGTTGTCATTTGAATTTTAAAACCTTTTCCCATTCCTGTTGGGTCACGGGCGAAACGGATAGCCGCCCCTGACGTATAAAAGCCATCTGTTTGAGAGAGGCGTCGGCTTTGAGGGCCCCCAGCGTCACTGCCTGCGGCAGCGCGCGGACAGGCACGATGTCGACCATGCCAAAACGTCCGGTGTCATCGGTCGGGTCCAGATACCACGGTTTGACGATTTTGGTGATACCTATAATGGCCTTGTCGTCACCGGAATGATAGAAGAACGCCTCATCGCCGCGTTTCATTGCCTTCATATTATTGTTCGCTTGATAGTTGCGCACGCCATTCCAGGAGGTTCCCTTGTCCTGCACGAGCTGCGGCCAGGAATAAACTTCCGGTTCGGATTTCATGACCCAATATGCCATTTTCTTCCCCTCTCCCCGCAACGGGAGGATCTCGTTCAACCATCCTCCCACACTCTTCTGGGCAGGCCTTATGTCAGGCGCGCCGCGGCCACCGCTTTGATCAGTTCAGGCCGACCGGTTACGGAGCATGGCCGCTTATTTGACCATCGCGGAAATGGGCGCCAGCGCAATGCCACGGCGCGGCAGTTCTTTGAGCCAAGCCTGCAGATGATCAATCATTAAGGGCACCGGGGCTGTGATCCCGACGGCATGCCCTGTGAGACGTGCGGTCTGCTCGAGCTGACTGAGCGCGGCATCGATCGCTTCCGGCGTCAGGTTCTGGTCGAGCTGCGCCGTCCCCATGGCGACCGGAATGTGACGTTCACGCCCCATATCCGTGACCGCGCTATGCGGCGCGACACGCGAATCCAAAATCATCAGGCCGCGGCGCTTGACGACGTCAAGGACAGGCTCAAGCTTTTCTGGGTCCGTCGTAAAGCGCGAACCGCTCATCGTGGTTATGCCGACATAGCCCGTACTTTGGCGCAATGCCCATTGCAGCCGTGAGAGATTGTCAGTGTTCGGCAGAGTGGTGAGCAACGTATTGGGGCCTGGGTCGCTGCGCGGGTAGTCAAAGGGCTCCATCGGAACGACAAGCAAGGTTTCATGACCGTCCTGGCGGGCACGGCTGCACCACGCGCCGACGACGCGGCTTTGCACATCGAAGGCCAGAGTTACATTGGCAGGGAGTCGCGCGATCGCCGCGTCCGTCTCAATACGTGACAAGCCCAGCCCCGTTACCACAATCGCGACGCGCGGCCGCGTATCGGCCGTGTTGAAGGGCCGTGCATACACCTGCCACGGCTGGCGGCCATCGCTGCCAATACGAGGCAGGCTGCCCTCGGCCGTGTCTTCCGTGAGGCCACCGTCAGGAGCCGGCGCCATCTTCAACGTGCGGTCATCCTGATCGTTGATGATCGTGGGGCCTGCCGAGGAAGCCGGGCTTGGATGATCCGGCCGCTGCAGGGCCGGGTTCGGTATGGCCGCTTGAGATTCTTGGCCACGCACCGTTGCCTTGGGAACGGGGATGGGAGCGTGTCCTTTGGGCCAACAAAAAGGAATAACGATAAGCCCAACACAAAGGCCGGCGACGCTGATCTTAAAATTGCGGCTATAGCGGGCGAGAAAAGTCTCGCGCCGGGGCGACAGCGGAGCCGTGCCGGATGGATTTTTTTGCTCCGTTTCCGGCTCCGGCACGTCTTAGCCTTTCTTGTCTTGGAAAATGTGAAGTCCGTGGATCAAGTCGATCGCGCGCGATAATTGGTAATCGAACGGCTTTTCGTCTTTTTTCGCCGACTTACCCTTCTCGGGGACCGGAACTTCACCCTCCTCGCCGAGATCATCCTCGGTCGCTTCGGGCGTAACCTTCTTCTCGTCCTTGGCGGCGTCCTTGGCGGCGTCCTTGCCGTCTTTCTTCTTGACGGTGTCGTTCTGCAAGGCCCCCTTCAGATCGGCTTCATGGATGCCAGGTCCGCTGGCCAGTTTTTCCAGTTTCACCTGCTCGACGGTAATGTCGGGCTCGATGCCAAGAGCCTGAATCGACCGTCCGGACGGCGTGTAATAACGCGCGGTTGTAAGGCGCATGGCGCCCCCGCCAGCGACCGGAATAATGGTCTGCACTGAGCCTTTGCCAAAGCTCTTGATGCCGACGAGCACCGCGCGGTGCTGGTCTTGCAACGCACCCGCGACGATCTCGGATGCCGAGGCCGACCCCCCATTGATCAGCACGACGATCGGCTTGCCATGCGCCTTGTCGCCGCCAATAGCTGAGAAGTTCTGATCTTCTTCCTTGTGACGGGCACGCGTTGAAACTACCTGTTGTCCCGGTTCAAGAAATGTGCCCGCAGTTGAGACCGCCTGTTCGAGCAAGCCGCCCGGGTTGTTCCGCAGATCAAGGACATAGCCCTCGAGCTTGCCGCCGATTTTCTCTTCCGCTTCGAGCAGCGCCTTGTTCAAACCGGTTTGGGTCTGCTCATTAAAGGTCGTAATACGGATATAGGCGATATTCTCTTTCTGCTCCCACTTGACCGATTGGACATGGATGACGGCACGGGTCAACGTGACATCGAAGGGCTTGCCTGTCAGGCCGCCGCGACGGATCGTGAGAGTTACTTTTGTGTCCGGAGCCCCGCGCATTTTGTCGACCGCGTCGGAGAGGGACATGCCGGTCACAAGCTTGCCATCGATATGGGTTACAAGATCACCGGCTTGGATCCCTGCCTTGAAAGCGGGGGTATCATCCATTGGCGAGATGACCTTAACGATGCTGTTTTCCATCGTTACTTCCATGCCAAGGCCGCCGAACTCGCCCTTGGTCTCTGTCTGCATCTCCTGAAAACTCTTTTTATTCAGGTAACTGGAATGCGGATCAAGCGAGCTCAGCATGCCGTTCAGGGCGGTCTCGATCAGTTTGTCATCCGTGACCGGATCCACGTAATCGGCGCGGACGCGCTCAAGCACGTCTGAAAACAACGTCAATTGCTTAAAAGTGTCGGAGGCATCCGGCTCGGATTTGCCCCCAACCTTCTGGTCCGACTTTTCCTCCTCAACCGGGGTTACGGCGGGGGCTCCGGCATCTTTTGGCTGGGTTTTGGCCCAAATGGGCGCCGATGGGAGCAACGCAACGAATGAGAGGACGGCAAACAAACGAAGGAGATTGCGAGGCATCAGGATTCCTATCGGGGAGGCAGTGGGAACAGGCGGAAGGTTTGATTCGACGATACAGGAAGAACAGCGTCGCGTGAAGTGGGACGTTTAAGCTTGATGCACGGCCTTGGCGAGGCCTTCGACGAAAGTCAAAACCTCCTCCACCAGGTTGGGCTTTGCCTGGCCCTGCTCATCGAGCGAATCTGCGATTCGGTTCACGATCGCGCTGCCAACGACGACGGCGTCAGCGACAGATGCAAGTGCGCGAGCCTTCTCGGGCGTGCTGATGCCGAAGCCGACCGCAACCGGCAATTCCGAACACCGCCGCACCTCATCAACGGCCTGCCTGACAGTCTCGACGGTCGCCTGTTTACCCCCGGTTACGCCCGCCACGGAGACGTAATAGAGAAACCCGCTCGCA
>JALYJG010000167.1 GCA_030775365.1 Pseudomonadota bacterium | reverse complement strand
ACACCGACGCTCGCGAATAAACGCGACATAACTCCTCAAGGCGCAAAATGGGTTGAGCCCGGCAATTTTTCGCCGGATGGACGACACCTTTTGCTGTCAACGGATATCGGCATCAAAAACGCGATGGGGCAAGATCAATGGGTTTTGGACATCAGCAACGGCTCGGCGCGTGCGTTGACGAACACGCCGACCGTGTGGGACGAACATGGGGTTTATGCCCCGAACGGTCGAAAAATCGTATTCATGTCTTCTTACCCCTACCGCCAGGAGCCCGACAGTTATAAGACTTTATCGCTCAAGACCGAATTCATGCTGATGGATGCCGATGGTAGCCACTTGCAGCAACTGACGCATTTTAACGTTCCCGGCTATCCTGAATCCCAGTCCGAACGCACGATCGCCGCCGTTGCAGCTTTTATGGGCGACGGCTCGCAGATGCTGGCGCTCAACATGGGACCGGACTTTACGAAGGTCGCACGGCTGGTCACATTTGAGGGCCGTTGCGGCGGCGATTAATCGCCTGCAGATCACCGCTGGTCAGCGGCCGTGCCGCAGCTAGGCGCCTTCGACCTCAACTGAGACCTCAATGTTGCCGCGTGTCGCATGGCTATAAGGGCAGATCTTCTCGTGCGTCTCGGTGACCAAAGCCTGAGCCTCGCTTGTCGGCAAAGTGGGCACCTTGACCTGCATCTTGACGGCTATGCCAAAGCCGCCGCCCTCGCGAGGGCCGACCGAAGTGTGGCAGGTGACCGTCGCGCCGGCCACGTCTTTTTTATGCTGGGCGGCTACGAATTCGAGCGCGCCGCCAAAGCATGCGGCATAACCGGCGGCGAACAAATGCTCAGGTGTCGTTGTATTGGGAAGCCCAGGACCACCCATTTCTTTACGGACTGACAGATTGACGCTGACGGAATGATCCGTGGTTTCGGAATGACCGTTACGGCCCCCTTTGTTGATCGCGGATGCGGTAACGAGCGGCTTGATCGTGTAGGCCGACATGGACATCTCCCCAGAAAAAGTAAATGAAGGGCGGAGTTAGGCACCCGTCATAGCCGACGTCAAGAGCGGCGGGTCGAGAAGTGCCGAAACGCGGGCCCAGGCTTTGAGAAAAGGGCCGCGGTTAGGGGGGTATGCCCCGCACAAAGTGAAGCGGTCAAGGAGGCAGAGCGGCTACCCCTTATGTGAAGCGAGCCACACCTACCAATATAAAGAGTCGTCAACAACTTAGACCTAAAACCTGGCAAGCTTATTAAGGGCGCTCTCATATTGCTTGCGCGGCGCGTTTAACATAGGCTTATCGTCGGTCGATTGGTTAGGAGGGGGATGATGAGTGCCGTTCAGAATTTCGCTAAAAGCCACCCCACCCTTACATTCTTCCTGGCGGCCGCGACCGCTGTCACAGCTTTTGGCGGTTATGATGGAACCCGCCCGCGCCATCCTCCCATTTTGAGATTGGTCTCTCACATTTGTGCTCAGGTCCATCCCGCCCCTGTCCTACGACATTAACCTTCGATGCCGACGCATTCGATGATGCGAAAATCGTCCGAAAATTGTATAGTTGCAGAGCCCTAGTGGCAGAGCCCTATTGGCCGAGTAAGGCGATGTCGATTTGCGGGCACTGGCCTTTTCGCCCTAGCGTTTCTTATCCCGCCCGCCGGATTTTGCTTGCGTTTTGGTCTTGCGCTTCTCCGCCTTGCGCTTCCGCTCACACGCGACGCATTTACAGCCGAAAGGTTTCAGATAGGTTTTGAAATAGGTCGCTCCGTAATGATAGTTGATTTCCTCGCCCTGCTCGATATTACGCACGGCTTTGATCCAAACCTGGCGCTTGCGGGGCTTGACGTCGGACTCGGCATTCGGGCGACAGGCATGATTGATGTAGCGGGCTAAATTGTTTCGAACCGACCCATCGATGATCCAACGTGAATTCAACTCAAACAAATATTTATTCGTGACGGCATCGTCTTCCTTCTTTTTGCAATCGAGTAGCGGCCCGACATAGGGCAGAATAGCCGCCCCTTTCTTGATCGGTTTCGTGGCAAAGAGACCGAGCCCGGTGCGAGAACGCCCGACCCGGTAGGGCTTGGCAGCGGCTATTTTCTTGTCAGGCGTTTTCGGCATAATTGACGCTTGTCCCTTGAGAGATGGACGACGAGAAGATTATCTTTACTTAACGATGTTGGATCTCACCACAAATTTTTGCTGGCCGCTGTGGAGGTGGATCAACGTCAGTCGAGGGGTGCGTCGAATCCAAGGTGCAACTGAAAGTAGCGCGCAGCTCCTTCTGACACATCCACAGGAAGACCCCCGAAAGGATGTTGTCCGCGGCCCCCCTGCCCCCGCAATAGTCATGGCTCGCGCCGCCAGCTCGCCATAATTTAAAAACCGGGGCGTTTTCCGCTCTATTGTATTGACAGAATCGCACTCGAAGACGAGAATCGGTGTGTAAAGAGTCAATACGAACCCAAGGTCGTGCGATAAAGGCGGTATGAATAAAATGACCAAATTTCGCCGCTGGAGCACAAAAAAGGCTCATCTCTGGTATAGCTCGCAGCCTTGGCTGTTCGGAAGCAATTATACGCCCGCGACAGCCGTCAATCAGCTCGAAATGTGGCAGGCCGAAACCTTCGATCTTGCGCGCATCGACCAGGAGCTGGCTTGGGCCCGAGGCCTCGGTATGAACACGATGCGGGTTTTTTTGCATGATCTCCTTTGGATCCAGGATGCGAGCGGCTTTACGAAGCGTGTCGATGAGTTCCTCCGCGTTGCATCGAGCCATGGTATCCGCCCCATGCTCGTGCTGTTCGACAGTTGCTGGCACCCTGAGCCGAAGCTCGGCCCGCAACCCGGGCCCTTACCCGGCATTCATAATTCGGGCTGGGTCCAAGGGCCGGGGCGCTCGGTACTTGAAGACCCCGCTCCGCATATGGAGAGGCTCGAAGCCTATGTCACGGGCATCGTAGCAGCTTTTGGCCAGGACAAACGTGTTCTCGCCTGGGATATCTGGAACGAACCCTGCAACGCCAATGTCGCCAGCTATGCGACCAGTGAACTTGTCGGCAAAACCCGTTTTGTGGCTCCGCTCCTGATCAAGGCGTTTGAGTGGGCGCGCAATGCCCGGCCTTCCCAGCCGCTGACGAGTGGTTTGTGGGTTGGCGATTGGTCGAGCCGGGCTTCGATGAATCCCATTCACCGGATTCAGGCCGCGCAATCGGACGTGATTTCTTTCCATAATTACGGCGACGCCAAAGACTTCGAAAAACGTGCCGGGCAGCTCCAGCGCTATGGCCGCCCCCTATTGTGCACAGAATTTATGGCGCGGTCGGAAGGCAACACCTTTGAAGTCATTCTGCCTTTCGTGAAGGCGAATAAAATCGCTGCGTTTAACTGGGGCTTTGTGCAAGGGCGGACGCAGACACATCTGCCGTGGGATTCCTGGCAAACACCCTACGTCGAAGGTGATGCGCCTTTGTGGTTCCACGTAATTCTTTATCCGGATGGTCGCCCCTATTCCGAGCAGGAAGCGGCCTTCATCAAGCAAATTTCAAGTTCCCTGGACAGCCTCCATCCCTGAGACCCTTCGGGCGCCATCTGCCTAGGTGCGCTAGGGCCAGGTCATAGGCCCCGAACTTCACGAAATATTAGGGGCGCCACTAAAGCTCCCAGCTGCGTTCAGCCGTAATGCCTTTCGGGATCATTAGCGTTACTGGCATGCGCGCGCTTCGCTATGTAGTGTCTCAACGCATCGTCAAACGAGCGCATAACAATCCCTCTTTCACTGCCGAGCGCGCGATGGTAGCGCGGTATCGTATAGACGGGCTCCATGGAGGCTATGCGGTTACTGCTCGTACCAATCATTTTGGCGGCGAGGATGCCCATTTCATAGCGGGACAGGGTGCCCGAATTCGCCAGGTGCCATATACCTTTCTCGGCATCAATGAGGAGGTCCAACGCGGCTTCAACAAGATCAGGCACGTAAGTCATCGAGACAAGTAAATCGCTGCGTGCCATGACCGTTTCGTCGCGATGTAACGCGCGGACAGCCCGCCCGAGCCACCCGCGCGCGTTGTGAGGACCAAAAAAAGCACTCGTGCGAACGATAAGGGAGTCCGGCAACGCGGCGGAAATCCGTGCCTCAGAGGCGGCCTGTCCCTGACCATAGCTCGTCGAAGGTCCGACCTCGTCGCTTTCGAAATAGGGCCGATAGCTGTAGCCGTCGAAAACGGTGTCCGACGAAAGGACCATAAGTCGAGCGTCCTTTTCGGAGCAGTAGCGTGCAATGGATTCCGTGATCGTCATGGGTGGCCCGGCCTGGGCCGCCGCATCGTCGCGCGCACCTGCTAAAGCTGCGCTACTCTTTGCGGTCAAAAGGCCGGCACCGACGTCAATGACGGCCCAGGGGCGAATAATGTCCAAAACGCGCAACGAGCCAGCGCGGCTTCCATCGTGCCGAGGCGGTATCTGTCCTGCGTCGCCGTAAAGAGCGGCGTAGTCGTAGACGCAGTACTCGAGGCCGCGTATGACACATTGCGTGGCAAAAGCACTTCTTAAGGCGCCGTTCCCGCCCGTAATAAGCAACTTCCGCGGCGGGTGACGCAGTTCCCCGCTGCCTTGCAGGCGACTGGGGTGAGAGGACGATCGCGGAAGCTCAAAGGCGGGATAATGCAGCCGCGACGACCGGCGCCACCAACCGGCTCGATCAAGCACTGGATGGTCGAACTTACCTTTCTCGGCGAGATCGGAGGCTGCGCGAACGAGGGCGGTCGGCCGCGGCTGCGGCCCCCGGATGTCCCATAGGCCCGGCTCGTAATA
>JALYJG010000166.1 GCA_030775365.1 Pseudomonadota bacterium | reverse complement strand
GCCCAAGGGCATCTTTCATCTCGTCGAAAGACGGCGGCACCCCGTCCGAAGAGATCCGTTCGCTTATAAGGAGTAGGAGTTCTCTTTGTTTGCGTGTCAGCATGGCGGGGCTCCAGATCCAATTTAGAACAAAAGGTGCCCTTATGTTCTACTTTGGTTCTCAAGGCATGTCAACAAAACGCACAGTCTGCACCAGAACGCCAACCTCCTATTGGGGAGCCCGCGCTAGTGCATTGTTATTAGCCGCACCGAGCCCGTCGGCCTTTCTGCCCGGCCCCCCCTGCCGCGCGGGCCGTTGGGGGTGATGCCGCCGCGAACGCTGCTGTCGCAACAATTCCAAATTTCGCTCGAGCGAGACTGTTCGCTCTTCGACGTAAACGGCGCCGGCCTCGTAACGGGCGAGCCTTGCCCGGGTCTTGGCCGCTTCTGCTGACAGATCCGCATCCGAATAGGCGACGTTGCGTTCTGGCAAAGCATTCTGTTTGATGTCCACCGCCTTAACCCATAAGAGTTCAGGACGTCGGACCCGCTCAGCATGGTCCGCAGCGTCCTTTAGATAATGCATATAAGCCTCGTGCCTTGTCTCGTCCGGATAACGACTGCGGCGCCTCGTCAAGGCATTTAAATCCTGAAGGAGGTGCTCGACGGTCCGATTGTGCTCGATGAGGCTGTCGCGACTAAAGCCATGCCGGTAGAAAAACGCGGCCATGTTCAGGAACTCGCGGCGGATATGACTTTCCTCACTGGCGGGTTTGGGCGTTTTGCCAAGTTTTTCCTCGGCATTTTCCTCGACAACGTCGTGTAAAAACGCCAACGCCTTGGCATAGGCCGTCGGCATCGCCTGAGCTACCGCCACCGGGTGTTCGATATACTCGCCGCGGATAAATTCAAAGGCGTGCCCACGATGCTTGTCGCGAGCATAAGCCTCGGCCAGCTCGAGAAAGTCGAGTGAACCCGCCTCGGATCGGGCCTCGGATATGCCCGTCGCTCTTAGATTACTTTGCTGCATTGAAAAACCGGAGGTGTAGGTAAGCGGGCGGCACGCTAGGCGACAAACGCCCCACACGCAAGCATCCTCCTGCAGTATCTAGTAATTAATCATCGAATTTTTACTTTAACAAAATATCCTACCATGTGTTGGAAGCACAAATACTGGCGGGAGCCCGTTATTCTTTTGATCGGACGTTCAATTTACTCTTAAGTTCTATGAGTTTCGCCATGGGGTTTGAGGGGTTACTGGCTTCGCCTGCAAATACCTCAGGCACCGCGACCCCGGCCTTCCGCGGATACGGGTCCAGCGCGATGCCTAGGTTTTGTGCAAGCAGCTCACCTAAATCAACAAAGCCATCCGTTAGAGGCTCGACCTCCAATTCATTTGGTTCGATTGGCGCTAGCTCCCCGGCTTGCGGCTCGACGTTTTCGTAGAACATTTCGATATCCCTCTCGATATGGCCTGGGAGAGGATCGAGAGTCACGACGCATTTCTGCACGACATCAGCCGTCATGTGGCCTTTAACCGACAAAGCCTGCCCGGCTCTGGCCGGCATAACCGTTAGCTCGGCCACCAATTTCGGCAGGTCCAGAATGTCGAAACGCCGCGCTAGCAGCTTCCTCTCCTCCGGATTGGCCTCAAGTTTTTTGACTATCCCGGTGGCCGGTATCTTTTCGACTTGCACCACATGGGAAAATTCAGGACCCGTGTTTTTCGTGGTCACGACATACTCCTAACAACCGAGCGCTAATGGTTAACGCGAGAGCCTTCAATTCAGGACTTTATACTTGGAACATAAGCGATTCCAGATCTCAATTCCGCCCTTGCCTCTCACAACGTGTGGTAAGCCTGGCCCTGCCCCATCAGAAAGCCTGGGGCTCGAACCTTTTAAAACCAAGTAAAGCGCTCGATTTATCCTCATTTCTACCTGCGAATTCTATAGATGGCTGTGCTAGGCTACGGGAATCACCTTGCGGCTAAGGCCGGCAGGCTGGATCTTTCACTCGATCATAATCGGACATATGGCTGATCTCTTTAAAGGCAACGGCAAGAAAAAGGATTCCTACAGCGCTCATGACATCGAGGTATTGGAAGGGCTGGAGCCCATCCGTCGCCGCCCGGGCATGTATATAGGCGGGACCGATGAAACCGCCATGCATCATCTCGTCGCCGAGGTGCTCGACAACGCGATGGACGAAGCTGTCGCCGGCCACGCCGATCGGATTGAAGTCTCCCTGGCCCAGGACAATGTCGTAACCATTCGTGACAACGGTCGCGGCATTCCGGTCGATAACCATCCGAAATTTCCGGGGAAGTCGGCCCTCGAAGTCATTCTTACGACACTTCATTCCGGCGGTAAGTTCTCGAACAAGGTTTATGAAACGTCGGGAGGTCTGCACGGCGTCGGCATTTCTGTCGTGAACGCTCTGGCCGACGATCTCACCGTCGAAGTGGCGCGCGACAAGGTTCTGTACACCCAGAGCTATAGCCGTGGCGTACCGCAGGGCAAGCTCAAGAAAGGTGGGGCGGTTAATCGACGCGGTACCACGATCATCTTTCATCCGGATGCGGATATCTTCGGCACCAAGGCCCGTTATAACCCGTCGACCATTTTTCGAATGGCGAGGTCGAAGGCCTATCTGTTTCGTGGTGTCGAAATTCGTTGGTCGTGCGACCCAGCCCTGCTCAAGGGTGACGAAGCGACGCCCGCTGAAGCGGTCTTGCATTTCCCCGGCGGCCTTACCGATTACCTGACATCGACCCTCGAGGGCCGCGGGACCCTCACGCGAGCAGCCTTTGGCGGCATGGCTGAACTTCCGGACAAACAAGGCAAGGTCGAATGGGCCGTGGCTTGGCCCGAAGACGGCGAAGGCTTTTCGCATTCTTATTGCAATATCATCCCGACGCCGCTCGGCGGCACGCACGAAAGCGGTATGCGCTCAGCCTTGCTGCGGGGCCTCCGGGCTTATGGTGAGCTGATCGGCAACAGGCGGGTCGCCGCTATCACCGGCGATGAAGCTTTTGGCGATGCAGCTGTCCTTCTCTCCCTCTTTATTCGCAACCCGCAGTTCCAGGGCCAGACTAAAGAAAAACTTGTCACGGTGGAGGCGACCCGCCTGGTCGATCAGGTTGTCAAGGATCACTTTGACCACTGGCTTGTGGCCAATTCGTCTGAGAGCAAGGCGCTGCTGGATCAATTGATCTTCCGTGCGGAAGAAAGGGCGCGGCAAAATCAGGCTAAGGACCTCGCGCGAAAGAGCGCCACGCGCAAACTTCGTTTGCCGGGGAAGCTGGCGGATTGTTCACAAAGTCAGGCCGAAAACACCGAGATTTTCCTGGTCGAGGGCGATTCAGCCGGGGGTTCTGCCAAACAGGCCCGCAAACGGGAAACGCAGGCTATCCTGCCGCTGCGCGGCAAAATCCTTAACGTCGCGAGCGCGACCGCCGACAAGCTTCGCGGCAATCAGGAGCTGGCGGATCTTGTTCAGGCCCTGGGCTGCGGTACAGGCGCTTCATTCAGTCTCGACAAACTCCGGTATGAGCGCGTCATTATCATGACGGACGCCGATGTTGACGGTGCTCACATCGCTTCGTTGCTCATGACCTTTTTCTATCGGGAAATGCCTGCCTTGATTACGGCGGGTCGGCTGTTTCTTGCCCAGCCGCCGCTTTATCGCATGACCCAAGGGGACAAGACCGTATATGCGCGGGATGATCGCCATAAAGATGAACTCATGGGCACAATCTTCAGCGGCCGCGGCAAAGTCGAAATGAGCCGGTTCAAAGGGCTGGGGGAAATGATGCCGGCGCAACTGCGTGAAACCACGATGGATCCGCAACGCCGCTCGCTGCTCCGAGTGGTCGTCGCCGCAAACAACAATCTCGACGATATCAGGGAGACCGAGAAGCTGGTCGAAAGCCTAATGGGCCGGAAGCCTGAGTTACGGTTCCAGTTCATCCAGGAAAATGCCCGCTTTGTGCGCGAGGTTGATGTCTAGGCAATCAACCGCTCCCAGAACGGCACCTGGAGTCGGACCCCGACCGCTTCATTCTCGCAATTTCACGGCAAGCCCGTTAGACTGACCGCACAGAATCAGTCGTAGTTCGATTGATTCCGCTGAATCTCTGGCAAAGGATCAAGGCGTGCGCTCTCTACGGATTTATCTGGCCGTGATGGCCCTCATTGGGGCCATGCCCCTTGCGCCTGGATGGGCCGCGTCGATTGCACCTTCAGAGCATTCGGGCACACCAGGAGACGCGCCAGGCGCACTGACTCCCGTTCCCCCGCCGGCGGCACCTGCCGCCCCCCCTGCGCCTGCTCCTGCTTCGGTCGCCCCAGCCGCGTCCGAATCCGCCAAGCCGCGTGGTGCAAAAATCGCAATTGTGCCGCACAGGGCGATTTACGACATGACGTTAAGCTCGGTTAGGAATGGCAGCAACATCACAGGTGTCTCGGGCCGCATGCTCTTCGAATGGGGCGATGTCTGTAACGGGTGGGCCGTGCAGCAGCATTTGCGACTGCATTTCACCTATTCCGAGGGCGACGAGTCGGACGTGACCAGCACCGAGCTTACTTGGGAGTCCAAAGATGGAAAGCGCTACAACTTTAATATCCGCCGCGTCAGCGATGGCAAGGAAACCGAGCGGTATGTTGGTAAGGCCGTGATGAAGGATGATGGCGGCCTGGTTACGTATAGCGTCCCGGCAAAAAAGACAGTTACACTGCCGGCCGGCACGGTATTCCCCTCGTCCCACACAAAAATGATCCTTCAAAATGCCGACGCCGGGGAGCGCCTTTTTACACGCCGGGTTTTCGACGGTTCCGACGAGGTTGGGTCCGACGACATCAGCGTCTTTATCAACCCGCAGCCCGAAGAAGACACC
>JALYJG010000165.1 GCA_030775365.1 Pseudomonadota bacterium | reverse complement strand
CCATGAAGCCCCCTACCCGAATACACAGCGTCAGACCCAGGATAAAACCCAGCCTCAGCACGAGGGATATCTTGGGGCGCGGGCGGTCGGCCATACAACGGGCCATGAAATAAATCGTCCAGACGATCCCGGCCGCGAAAGGTATGTCTTTCGGGTTGTTGAACATGTGCCCGTAATACATCGGCGTTAAGGCCAGCAGAATCATGGCCATCAGACCGACGGCACCGCCGCCCAGAAATTTGCCGAGGCGGCGGGTGCCCCACAGTCCTAGCAGGCCAAAGACAGCGTTCAGTAGGTGGCGCGTGTCGTAGACGGTGAAGGGCGTATAGCGGTCAAACAGCGAGGCAAAGCCGTCAAACATTCCTCCATAGAGATAAAGATTGAAAATCTCCTCGTAGCGCTTGTCCTGAAAGAACGAGAAGTAGTAGTCGACGACAGCCTGGCCGTATTGGTTTTGCAACTCTTCGTCCCAGGTTACGCCGTAGTGCAAAAACGTCGTCACAACCAGAGTGGCCAGGACGGCGAGAACAACCCAGGCGGCCCGACGCATAACGCTTTCGCTCGGCGTCAACATTCGATAATCAGCCCGTCATGGGCCGGCCAGACACCCGGCGGGAGCTTCGTCATGATGTCCGCATAGTCCATCATGTGGTTCATGTGTGTCAGAAAGGCACGCGCCGGCTTGACACGGGCGATCCATTCGAGGGTCTGCGCCAAATGGGAGTGGGTCGGGTGCGGGGCTTCGCGCACGCAGTCCACGATCCACACTTTGATGCCCGCGAGCGTCTGGAACGCCGCCTCGTCCAGTGTTTTGACATCCGTCGAATAGGCAAAATCGCCGAAGCGGAAGCCGAGCGAGTGAACATAGCCGTGATTTTGCATGAACGGCACGACATCGATGCCCCCAATTGCGAAAGGCCCGTCGATCCGATGCGCATGCACGGCGGGTTTATAAAAATGCTCGGCCGGGTTGAACACATAGCTAAAGCGTTGCTCGAGCTCGCTCATGGTCTTCGAATCGGCATAGATGTCCACAGGTTTTTTTGTCAGCCAGTTCACGCCGCGCAAATCGTCGATACCGTGGCAATGATCGGCGTGCGAATGGGTATAGAGCACCGCAGTAAGGTTCGTTAACTGGCAATCCAGCAATTGCTGTCGCATGTCCGGCGAGGTATCGACGAGAAGCGTAGTGTCCCCCTGCTCAACCAGAATCGAGACGCGTGTGCGGCGGTTGCGGGGCTCATTTGGATCACACGTACCCCAATCGTTACCGACGAGCGGGACGCCGCCCGAAGAGCCGCAACCGAGCACGGTGATCTTCATAGCTGCCCCGGCTCCGAGGGCGGGGTGACCGGCTTTACCTTTTTGAAGAGCGCAAAAAAGTTCGCCGTGGTTTGCCGCGCTATGTCTTCCAAAGAAAGACCTCGCAGCTCGGCCAGAACCTGGGCCGTGCTGACAATATAGGCCGGCTCGCACGGCTTGCCGCGGTACGGCAATGGCGCCAGATAGGGCGAATCAGTCTCGATCAACAAACGATCCAAAGGAATGAGGCGCGCAGTATCCCGCAACTCGCCGGCGTTCTTGAACGTCAAAATGCCCGATAGCGAAATATAAAATCCCAAGGCGAGCGCGTCCTCGGCCAGCTTATGCCGCGAAGTGAAGCAGTGCATAACACCGGTAAGCTTCCCGCCGGCGCTTTCCTCCCTCAGCAGCCTAGCGGTGTCCTCTTCGGCTTCGCGGCTGTGCACGATCACCGGCAGTCCGAGGGCCACACAGGCGCGCAAGTGGCGGCGAAAACTTTCTTCCTGCAAATCACGCGGCGCGCGGTCGTAATGATAGTCGAGACCGGTTTCGCCGACGCCAACGACTTTTTCGTGGGCGGCCAGAACGATCAGATCTTCTGTCGTGACCGTCTCTCCGTCTTCCGCCACGTGATGGGGGTGGACGCCCACGCTGCAGTACACATCCTCGAACAATTCGGCTGTAGCCCGCACGTGAGGGAAATCTTTTCGTGTCGTAGCGATATTGAGCATACGCACGACGCCTGCTTCGCGGGCGCGCGTAACTACCGCCGCACGGTCATCCACGAGCGGGGTGTAGTCGAGGTGACAATGGCTATCAACCAGCTGCATCGGGTTCGACATAGCGAGGGAACACTCCTTCCGGCGCCGGTAGTCCTGTGCCCGGCTTTAAGGCGAAATCCTTAGTCAGACAAGCAAAGCTACGGGCTTCGAGCGGCACCGCGAGCTGGTCCAATAAGCAGCCCATGGAGGCCGGCATGAAAGGCTGAAGCAGAATAGCGAGATGGCGCAGCACTTCCGCCAGCACATACAAAACCGTGGCCATGCGCGGCGGGTCGTTCTTCTTCAAAGCCCAAGGCGCCTGCTCATCGACATAGCGATTACCGTCACCGATGAGGGCCCAGACATGATCGAACGCCTTGTGAAATGCCTGCACATCGAGCTCGCGGCGGACCTCAGATAGCAGCGTCTGGGCCCTACGGAGCAAAGCCTGATCGGCCGTGGTGAGAGCACCGAAAGCGGGCACCTGCCCGCCGCAGTTCTTATTGATCATCGACAATGAGCGTTGCGCGAGATTGCCGAGATCGTTGGCCAGCTCGCTATTAATACGACGCGTCATCGCTGCGCGCGAGAAATCCCCGTCGTTGCCGAACGGAACCTCACGCAACAGAAAGTAGCGCATTTGGTCAAGGCCGTAGGTTTTGATGAGTTCATAAGGATCAATGACGTTGCCGATGGACTTGGATATTTTTTGACCTTCATTGGTCCACCAGCCATGCGCAAAGACCCGCCGCGGCGGTTCGAGGCCTGCAGCCATGAGGAAAGCCGGCCAGTAAACCGCATGGAAGCGGAGGATGTCTTTGCCGACCATATGCAGGTCCGCCGGCCAGAATTTTTTATAACTGTCGGCCTGCGAATCCGGATAACCGACAGCTGTCAGATAATTCGTCAAGGCGTCGATCCAGACATACATGACATGCCGCGGCTCGTTGGGCACCGGCACGCCCCATTTCATGGCCGTCCGCGAGACAGACAGATCGCGCATGCCGGATTTAACGAAGCTGATGACCTCGTTACGGCGCGAGATTGGGAGAATGCAGTCGGGGTGCTTATCGTAAAAGGCCAATAGCCGTTCACCCCACGCCGAGAGTTTGAAGAAATAACTCGACTCCTCCACCCATTCGCATTCAGCGCCGGACGGGGCCAGTTTGACGCCATTCGGGCCGGACGTCAGTTCGTCCTCAGCGTAATAGGCCTCATCCCGCACCGCATACCAGCCGGCATAGGTGCCGAGATAGATCTCGCCCCGCTTGACCAGTTCATCCCACAACGCCCGGCAGGCCTTTTTATGCCGCTCTTCAGTCGTGCGAATGAAATCATCATTCGAAAGATTAAGGGCTTTGGCTAAATCCCTGAAGTGCTGGGACACCTTATCCGTGAATAGCTGCGGGTCCGTGCCAGCGGCCTCGGCCGACTTAGCCACTTTTTGCCCGTGCTCGTCCGTTCCCGTCAAAAACATGACGTCGTAGCCGTCCAATCGCTTGAAGCGCGCAAGGACGTCGCATGCGAGCGATGTGTACGCGTGCCCGATATGCGGTGCGTCATTGACGTAATAAATCGGGGTCGTGATGTAATAGCGGGGTTTCACTCGATTTAACCTCAGTTCAATACGGCGGAAATGCAAAGTAACACAAAGGGCTGTTCGCGCAAAAAGGCTCTTTACAACGGCGCTGCCCCCATAAAGTGGCTGACAATCACATCGATCGCCTTAATCCCGGCGAACGGCACGATGAGGCCGCCCAGGCCGTAAACGAGCAGATTGCGACTTAAAAGCGAACTGGCCGAAGCGGGCTTGTAGGTGACACCCCGCAGCGCCAGCGGCACAAGCGCGATGAGGATAAGGGCGTTGAAAATGATGGCCGATAATATGGCGCTTTCTGGACTGCCCAGATTCATAATGTTCAGCGCCTGCATCGAAGGAAATATGCCTATAAAGAGCGCAGGAATGATCGCGAAATATTTAGCAACGTCGTTGGCGACGGAAAAAGTCGTGAGGGCACCCCGGCTCATTAGTAACTGCTTGCCGATCATCACTATCTCGATCAGTTTTGTGGGATCGCTGTCGAGATCAATCATGTTGCAGGCTTCACGGGCTGCCATCGTTCCGGTGTTCATGGCCACGCCCACATCCGCTTGCGCCAAGGCCGGCGCGTCATTGGAGCCATCCCCGCACATGGCGATCAAACTACCTTGTGCCTGTTGTTTGCGGATGAGTTCCAACTTCTTTTCCGGGGTGGCCTCGGCAAGAAAATCGTCCACCCCGGCTTCGGCAGCTATAGCGGCCGCCGTCAGCGGGTTGTCTCCGGTGATCATAATCGTGCGAATACCCATGCGGCGGAGCATGACGAAACGGTCATGGATGCCGGGCTTGATGATGTCTTTAAGGTGGACCACGCCGAGAAGATGCTTATCTTTTGCAACCAGCAGCGGGGTCCCTCCCGTTTTGGCGACGCTTTCGATAGCCCGAGTTATCTCGGGCCCGCCGCTGCTGCCGCAAAGAAACAGAATAGCGTCAGGCGCACCTTTGCGAATGGAGATACCAACAAAATCGACGCCGCTCATACGTGTATGAGCGCTAAACGGACTAAACTCCATTTGTGGCTTGAGGCGATCGGCTCCCCGCCAACCGAATTTTTCTTCGGCCAGGCGGACAATGGATTTTCCTTCCGGCGTCTCGTCAGTTAACGAGGACAACATGGCCGCCTCCGCCAATTGCTCCTCCGTCACGCCTGGAGCCGGCAGGAACTCGCTCGCCATGCGATTGCCGAGCGTGATCGTACCTGTCTTATCCAGCAGCAACACGTCGATATCGCCCGCCGCTTCCACCGCGCGTCC
>JALYJG010000164.1:4571-4974 GCA_030775365.1 Pseudomonadota bacterium | reverse complement strand
ATGCCGACGCGGTCGGTATCCCGAACCGCACCGGAGGCCATGAACCGGATCTTCTGACCCTTGCGCACAGTGCCGTCGACGACGCGGACAAGAATAACCACGCCAAGATAAGCGTCATACCAGCTATCGACGAGTAGCGCCTTGAGTGGCGCCTCGGGATCGCCTTTCGGCGGCGGCAGACGCGTAACGATCGCTTCGAGCACATCGTCGATGCCGAGGCCGGTCTTGGCTGAGATTGGGACGGCATCGGATGCGTCGAGGCCGATCACATCCTCGATTTGCTGCTTGACGCGGTCGGGGTCAGCGGCCGGCAGATCGATCTTGTTGAGGACAGGCACGATCTCATGGCCGTTATCGATCGCCTGGTAGACATTGGCGAGCGTCTGAGCTTCGACGCCTTGCG
>JALYJG010000164.1:0-4561 GCA_030775365.1 Pseudomonadota bacterium | reverse complement strand
ACGACGAGGATCGAGCCTTCGCAGGCCGCTAAGCTGCGGCTCACTTCATAAGCGAAGTCCACATGGCCAGGCGTGTCCATCAAATTGATCTGATAGGTTTCGCCGTCCTTGGCCTTGTAAGCCAAGCGCACGGTTTGCGCCTTGATCGTGATGCCGCGCTCCCGCTCGATATCCATACTGTCAAGAATTTGCGCGCGCATCTCGCGCGTTTCCAGGCCGCCGCAACGCTCGATCAGTCGATCGGCCAGCGTTGACTTACCGTGGTCGATATGGGCGATAATCGCAAAATTTCGGATATGGGATTGGTCGGTCATAATGCTGAGCTTGTTCGCCGGTTAAAGTCCGGGCGCACCATACCTAAAACGGCCGCAGCGCGAAAGCGGAAATCCGCTTCATATATGCTGGCAATACGCTCCTTTCTTATGTTTCGGGATTGTGCCCGCTTGAGGCGCGGCGGCCTCGGATCACGAAGGCACAAACAATACCTGTCTCGCGACTCAAAACATTGCCGCAATAGAGTTGGCTATTTATCGCTCAACCGATCGAGTGCCTCGAGGACAGCTGTCCCCACCGCCCTCGTCCCGACGGCACTATGAGACTTTTCGGCGATATCCGCCGTGCGAATGCCCCTTTGAAGTACATCGCGGACCGCGGTTTCGATCTGCTCCGCCTCCGCCGACCAGCCGAAAGAGTAGCGGAACATCATCGCCGCACTCAGGATCGTCGCCAATGGGTTAGCTTGGTCCCGACCGGCGATATCGGGCGCCGAGCCATGGATGGGCTCGTACATACCCCCGCGGCGGCCAGCGCTATCCAAGCTGCCCAGCGAGGCTGACGGCAGCATACCAAGCGAGCCCGTCAGCATAGCGGCCTCGTCGGACAGGATATCGCCAAACAAGTTATCCGTGAGGATCACATCGAACTGCCCGGGTGCGCGCAGAAGCTGCATGGCACAATTGTCCGCATACATATGCGAGAGCGTCACATCTCTATAGGCTTCGGCGTGCAGCCTCGTAACTTCTTCGCGCCACAAAAGGCCGCTTTCCATCACATTGGCCTTGTCGCAGGAACAGACGGCCCGGCGTCGTTTCCGCGCCAACTCAAAAGCGACGCTGGCGACGCGCCTGATCTCGGAGGTCGTATAGACTTGGGTGTTGATGCCGCGGCGTTGCCCATCCCCGATCTCGGTGATTCCGCGCGGCTCACCGAAATAAACGCCTCCGGTCAATTCTCTTATGATCATGATATCCAGTCCGCGCACGATCTCAGGCTTGAGGGTCGAGGCCTCGATCAGCGCGTCAAAAACCATAGCGGGCCGAAGATTGGCAAAAAGGCCAAGCTCTTTCCGCAAGGCCAGCAGGCCGGCTTCCGGCCGCTTGTCATAGGCGGTGTCTGCCCATTTCGGGCCGCCGACCGCGCCGAGCATGACCGCGTCGGCCTCCCGGGCCCTCGCTAGCGTCGAGGCCGCCAGCGGCACGCCATGGGTATCGAAAGCTATGCCGCCAACCAGATCCTCGGTGAGATCGAGCCGGACATTTTTGTTTTTCTGAAACCATTCAAGCACGCGTCGCGCCTCAGCCATAACCTCAGGGCCGATGCCGTCACCGGGAAGCAGCAAAAGTTTTTTGTCCATATTATTCATTGCCCTTGCGCAGGATGCGGGCCTTGTCGCGCGCCCAGTCGCGTTGCTTGATCGTTTCCCGCTTGTCGATCGCGTTTTTACCCTTGGCCAAGCCGAGCTCGACCTTGGCGAGGCCTCGCTTATTGAAGTAGATGCCGAGAGGAATAATCGTCATGCCCGCGCGCTTGACCTCGCCCATAAGCTTGTTCATCTCGCGCTTGTGCAGCAAGAGCTTGCGGGCGCGCCGCACCTCGTGCTGCAAATGTATGCCGGCCTGCTTATACTCCGGAATGTAGGCGTTCAATAAAAACAGGGCGCCGTCCTTAGGCCCGGCGAAGGATTCCTGAATACTGGCCTGACCGGTTCTGAGAGATTTGACTTCTGTCCCCATGAGCATGATGCCCGCTTCGACGGTGTCGGTGATGAAATAATCATGCCGTGCCTTGCGGTTCATGGCGACATAGCGCTGGGCTTTGGCCCGCTCGGTCAGTTTGGTGCTCATGCGTAAGGTTTAGCGGATGGCTTGGTACTGTATCAAGAATCTGTTACTTCCATATCTCTAACATCAAACCGCATCGTTTCTCCATGATCCGTCCTGGCGCGCTTTTATTGGTACTTCTGGGCCTTGCTGCCGTCGCGTCCCCGCGCGCCGAGGCAGCTAATCTCGACCAGCAGAACTACTTAAAGGCCTTTCGTGCGCTCGATGCAGGCCATCCGGACCAGGCCGTTGTCTACAGCTTCCACGGCCGCGACCCTGTCTTAAACAAGGTCCTGCGCTCCGCTTATATGGCCCAGCCCGGCAACGATATTACCTTTGAGGAAATGGCCGAATTCGTGGCTGCCAATCCGGATTGGCCGAACCTCAAATCCATCCTCGCCATCGCTGAGCAGAAAATCCCCGCGCGCTACGGCGCGGCCGAGGTTACCAGCTGGTTTGCCGCCCACCCGCCGGTTACCTTGGTGGGCTTTTACCGCTTTATAGAGGCGCTGCAGGCCTCGGGGCAGTCGCAACACGCGACGCGTCTTATCCGGACGCGCTGGATTGAAGGGGATTTTTCGCCGGACGAGCTGACGGCTTTTTACGCACGCTTTGCTGCGCTGCTTGGGCCTGAGACAATTTACGCGCGGTTAGATCGTCTTGTTTGGAAAAACGATATCAACGGGGCGAGACGCCTCTATCCTTACGTCGAGGGCGATGCCCGGGCTCTAGCTGAAGCGCGGCTATCGCTTGCCAATCAGACGCGCAATTCCGAGCTCCTGGTCGCCTCGTTGCCGGCGTCAGACCGCGACAATCCCGGATTGCTTTACGAGCGCCTTCGCTGGCTGCAACGCAATAACCGCGACAGCGAGGCCAACGAAATTCTTCTGCACGCGCCGGCGGAGCTCGGCAAAGCCGAGGCGTGGTGGGACCAGCGTCAGATTATGGTTCGCCGCGCCATGGAAAAGCGCGACTTCGCCCTGGCCGCCCAACTGGCGACCGACCACGGTCAAACGGATCCGAAGCCCCTCGTGCAGGCCGAGTTTTTGGCGGGCTGGCTCGATTTGCGTTTTCTTAACCAGCCGGAGGAGGCGCGCGAGCATTTTCGAGTGGTGTGCGATAATTCGACCACCCCGATTTCAAGGGCGCGGGGTTTTTACTGGATGGGACGGAGTTACGAGGCCCTCGGCAGCCGATCGGAAGCGGAACAAGCTTATGAAGAAGCCGCAACACTCAACGTCACCTTTTATGGCCAGCTCGCCGAGACTCGCCTTTATGAGCACCCCATCATAAAGGCGGCCCCGGAGCCTGCCGTTCCAACAGCGACCCGGAGTGTTTTCTACGCGCGCGACGTCATACGCGCGATCGAACGGCTGCACGCGCTTAACGAAAATGATCGCGCGCACACTTTTTTTCGCGCTGCCGCGGAGGCGGCCACACGCCGAGCCGACTTCGCCCTGCTCATGGAGTTGGCCTATCAGATCCGCAGGCCCGACCTCGCTATCGAGGCCGCAAAAGCGGCTAACCAGAAGAATATCGTTATAGCCGCCGGCGGGTTCCCCCTGCTCGACAGATCTTTCCCCCGCCCGCCGGAGCCTGCCTTCACCCATGCGCTCATCCGACAGGAAAGCATGTTCAATCCCAAAGCCCAGAGCCCTGTCGGCGCCGCAGGGCTCATGCAGTTAATGCCGCGGACGGCCAAGGGCGTGGCGCAACAGCAAGGGCTAAGGTTCAGCGCCTCAAAACTCACGGACCCCGACTATAATCTTCGTCTTGGCACGGCCTTCGTGCAAAAGCAGATCGAGATGTTCAACGGCTCCTATATCCTTGCGTTAGCCGCCTACAACGCCGGCCCAGGGCGTGTGCATGAATGGTTGAACGCGATCGGCGATCCCAGAGACAAACATGTCGATCCCGTCGATTGGATCGAGCAAATCCCTATCCCCGAGACCCGCAATTACGTGCAGCGCATCATGGAAAGCCTGCAGGTTTACCGCGCAAGGCTTACCGGTGGACAGGCGCCGTTAACCTTGGCGGCGGACTTGAGACGGTAGCCAACAGCTCCGCAGTTTGCTACGTCCTGTCGCATGAAATCGAAACAGTCCACGATCCGTTCTCTCGACCGCCTGGCCGAAGACCTCTTACTGGCCCGGCCAACGCAGGATCTGCATCGCGTGGCTGAACAGTTCGCGGTCGCTATTACGCCCGCGATCCGGTCGCTGATTGACCGGAACGCGCCTTTCGATCCCATTGCCGCGCAATTCGTCCCTTCGAAAGCGGAGCTAACGGTCGGCGCCGATGAAGTGGCCGACCCGATCAGCGATGAGGCCTTCAGCCCGGTTAAAGGCATCGTGCATCGTTATCCCGACCGTGCGTTGCTCAAGCTTACTTTATCCTGTCCCGTCCATTGCCGTTTTTGCTTCCGGCGCGAACAGCTCGACACGCCAGGTGGCACTCTGGCC
>JALYJG010000163.1 GCA_030775365.1 Pseudomonadota bacterium | reverse complement strand
GTGTGGCACAGGCAGAGCGGCGGCTACGGCGGCTGCCATCAAAAGACCCTTCAGAATGTCGTTCTTGAGTTTTTGCTTTGTCATCAGGTTTCTCCGTAGGTTGTCTGCGGTTAAAAGGCGTCTTCCATTACACAAATCCAACGGGCGCTGCTAAGACGGGATAAACGATCCTCGAGCCATCCCCGTTGATGTAAAATTACCATGTTTTTTATGCAAATTCAATTGTGGCTGAGCTCGGAAGGGCTAGGCCCGAAAGCTTCTTGATTTAATTGTAGTTTTTTTTCCGAGGTCGAGAGCGCACCCGCTGGTTGCCGCTGCTGGACATTGTCGTCCCGCGGCGCCTCGCTTACTGGACCGAGAGGTTCGTTGGCGTGAAAACGTCACCTTTATTGATGTTTTGGCAGTTCCCGTTGGCTGAGTTGACGGTAAGTTTTGCATTTGAGACGCTTTGTATCTGCATATAGCAAGGCGGGCAAAATGTCGGCCACTGCGCCGCACTTGGCGCAACCGTATCCGAAAAGCCGCCGAGAATGTCCTGCCAAGTCAGTGTAGCGGAAGTTGCGGTTCCAGGAATAAGCGCGTCGGTTTCGGTCCAAGAGGCCGTACCCTGGACTTGACATGCGCCAACGGAACCAGAGCGCCCGGTCGATTGCCCGCGTGTCGTCGTGCCTTGGCAGGCCTGACAGAGAAAGGCACTGCAGGCACCGGAGTTGCTGCCGCCGCCAGTGCCCCCGCAGGTCCAGGTCCATGGGCCAGTGCCGCCGATGGCGCTCGGAGTTCCGGACGAGCACAGATTAAAGTTAGGGGTGTTGGGAATAGCCGTGCCGTTGGCAGTGCCGCAAGCGCCATTAGCGTAAGGTTGCTGAACAGGCGCGCTGCAGGAGCTCGTCGTTCCGCCCCCACTGCCATTGCATATCCACAACCATTGCTGCCCGTCGCCACTTTGGTTGACGCTCGTCCACGTTCCCTGGCTGCAAAGATTGGTGGAGGGTGCGGTGAGCACAGGGACCCCAGCGGCGGACCCGCACATGCCGTTCACCTGTGAGTTGCTGTCAAAGGCTTGACAGTAAGAACTGGAGCCGCTGGCATTGCCGTTGCAAGTCCACGAATAGAAGGACTGCGTAATGATCCCAAACCAGCCCGGTGTGCCAGCCGGCGTGAAGTTAAAATTCGCGCTCGTGCCGCTTGAGCACAAATTGGCATCGCTTGAACTCAAGCCGCCCGGGAAGAAACCCATGTTATCTGAGCCGCATGTGCCGTTGATAGGTGCGACATCGTAGGCGCCGCAGGAGGCTGTATACCCACCGCCGCCCCCCGTGCAGGTCCAAGTCCAGTAATACGGCACTGAACTCGAAGACCCCGAGAACCCGCCCACCGTGCCCGAGGAGCAGAGATTGGCGTCCGTGGGAGATAAGGTTCCGTCGGCGAAATTTCCGCCGTTATCGGAGCCGCAGCCCCCAGAGAAAAGTCCTGGGTTATAATTGGCGCCGCAAGTCGCGTTGAGGCTGCCGGCTCCGGCTCCTGTGCAAGTCCATGACCATACGTTCGTGACGGGATTCAATAATGGCACCGATGCTGTGCCCGATCCCTGACAGAGTGAACCGCCAGGTGCATAGCCAAGACCAAATGTCTGGCCGTTATCGCCACCGCAAATGCCGTCAAGCCGGCTCGAGGCCGCCTGACACTGGCCAGAGAGCGCGCCCCCATATTGCCCGTTGCAGGTCCAGAACCAGTCATACCACGTATTGTTGCCGTTGCTGTAAGTCCCGTTTAGCGTTCCGGTGCTGCACAACTGAAGCGGCGTCATCGCGTCCATTTGTGTTTGGTCGTAGCTGCCAGTGCCGTTAATCGAGCCGCAACTGCCGTCGACAGGCGCCTGATTATAGGCTTGGCAAAGCGCGTCCGAGGTCCCGAGTCCGCTGCCCTTGCAGGTCCAAGTCCATCCCGTTGCGTTGGGCTGCAGGTTGGCGAATGTACTGCCGGGGCCACATAAGGTCTGCAAGTCGGCCGGCGGCGCAGTCATATAGCCCGGACTTGCGCAGGCGCCGTTAACAGGCGTGCAACTGCCGATTTCGCGGGTTTTAACCCAATTGCCGTTGTCGCAAACATAGGTGACTTCATAATTAATCCCGAGAACGCTTGATTTCAGCGGACCAAGGATATCATTGGCCGCGCCCCAATTGTTGACACCAACCGCCTGAACGGCGGGATCAATCGGCGTCGAAATGATATTCGTCGAATTGCCGACGATCGTATAAAGTTCCCCGTTGAGAACGGTGCCGAGTGTGCGATAGCCGAGCGGGACAGGGTTTCCCGTCACAGGATCGTTGTAAGCTGCACCGCAGACCGTGGCGTTCATGGGCTGGCAACATTGTGACAAAGTGACGTTAGCCAGGGATGGCGTTTTGCCAACAGCGTTCAAAAACGCGGTCCACTCTAAGGGCGTTTTCCAGGGAACGAAGATGTCGGTGCTACCGTTGTTGAGGACCGAGCGACATATTCCGTAACCGGGTACACCGAACTCGGGTGCCTCGATCGCAATCCGGTCATGCGCGTTCAGACGCGATGCGCCCCAGGGACCATTGGACGTCGCTATCTGGGGGTTGGAAACGGTGCTCTGTTGGACGCTCTGACTATGGGCCGACGGCGCCGCTATAAGCAGCCAGCCGAGTACCAAGCTTGCAAACCCTATCACTTTTGGCGTCCGCATCATTATCCAACCGATTCTAAATTAGCTCGAATTTCGCACCTCAAAACTAACCTGAATAACTTTATTTTTGATTAAAAGTGATCCGCGGAAAGCCCCTGTAACCTTTTGAGAGTGCATAGAAAAGTCAAGGACTGCCCTCGCACTCTCCGCAAATCCACAAAGATTTCAGCACTCATAAAATGCGCGAGAATTTTTAGACAGTTTTGAGAAGCTTCGAGACCATGATCCGGTTTTAAATCTGGCCCAGAGTTTTTATCTTGGCTTTCGGGTAAATCTCGTTTTGCGACAAAACCGTCGTGGAGGGTCGAAAACGTTCAACGACTGAGCGGACATAGGGACGGATTGCCGGGCTCGTGAGCAGCACGGGCGAGTCTCCCATCATAGCAAGGCGATCATAGGATTGCCGGACGCTGCTTATAAATTGCTGAAGTTTGCTTGGTGCCATGGCGAGCTGCTTATTCTCGCCGTCGCCGACAATGGATTCGGCAAAAGCCTGCTCCCACTCAGGGGACAGCGTTAACAGCGGGATGTAGCCCATCTCATTGGTATTCGCGTTCGAAATCTGGCGCGACAGGCGCGAGCGTACATGTTCGGAAATCGCCGATAAGTTGCGCGTGATCCCTGTCGCTTCCGAAATTCCTTCGAGGATCGTCGGTAAATCGCGTACCGAAATGCGTTCGGCCAGCAGATTTTGCAGAACACGCTGCAAGCCGCTGACAGCTACCTGGCCGGGAATGACATCGGCCACCAGTTTTTGCTGCTCTTTGTTCAGCTCGTCGAGAAGCTTCTGCGTTTCGGCATAGGACAGCAACTCAGCCATGTTGTCTTTAACGAGCTCGGTCAGATGGGTCGTGATGACAGTCGGAGGATCTACGACCGTGTAGCCCTTGAACAAGGCCTCTTCGCGGTAGGTTGGGTCCACCCACATGGCCGTCAGACCAAAGGTGGGCTCCGTCGTTTGTTCCCCGGGCAAAGCTATCGGTGCACCTTTGGGATCCATGACAAGCAACATGCCCGGTCGAAGTTCGCCGCGGCCGGCTTCAATTTCCTTGACGCGAATAACGTAAGTGTTCGGAGGCAATTGAAGGTTGTCCTGAATACGCACGGCCGGCATTACGAAGCCCATATCACCCGCGAGCTGGCGCCGCAGGCCCTTAATTTGATCCGTCAAACGCTGCCCGGCCTCGCTGTTAATGAGGCCAAGCAGGGCATAGCCCAGTTCGAGCCGGATCAAATCGATCGAAAGCGAGCGCGCAATGGGCTCCTCGGGTACAGCGGCCGGCTTCGTTTTATCAAGCGCGACGCCGGACTCGATCGCGAGGCGCTCTTGGTTTTTGCGGGTCATTGTAAACGCTGCGAAGCCCGCAAGACCACCCAGCGCCGCAAAGGGTATGAAGGGCATGCCGGGAATGATCGCCAATATGACGAGCATGGCCGAGCTTAGGCCAAGCGCGCCTGGATACCCACCCAACTGGCTCATAAGCGCTTTATCGGTTGAGCCGGTGACATTTGTCTTTGAGACCAGAAGGCCGGCGGCCACCGAAACGAGCAGGGCCGGGATCTGCGTAACGAGCCCATCGCCGACGGTCAGCCGGACATAAGTGTCAGCGGCCTGCAGGATCGGCATGTCGTGGCGGAAGGCGCCGATTGTTATGCCGCCTATTCCATTAATGAAGGTGATAACAAGCCCGGCCACGGCGTCGCCTCGGACAAACTTCGCCGCCCCGTCCATGGAGCCGAAGAAATTACTTTCATCTTCGAGATTTTTGCGGCGCCTTCGCGCATCATCCTCGTTGATCAGGCCCGAGGACAAGTCGGCGTCAATCGCCATCTGTTTGCCGGGCATGGCATCAAGCGTAAAGCGCGCGGCGACTTCCGCTATACGGCCCGAGCCTTTCGTGATGACGACGAAATTGACGATCGTCAGGATCGAAAACACGATGACGCCAATAATAAAGTCGCCGCCCATGACGAGGCTAGCGAAGGCCTGCACGACATGTCCGGCCGCATCCGTACCTTCATTGCCGCGCGTTAGGACGAGACGTGTCGTCCCAAGATTGAGCGAAAGCCGGAGCAGGGTGGCGATGAGAAGGACGGTCGGAAAAGAACTAAATTCAAGCGGCCTGCCGATAAAAAGCACCGTCATCAAAATAATGACGGAAAACGTGATGGAAATGGCAAGCCCAAAATCGACCGTCCAGGGCGGAATCGGTACGACGAGGATCGTGAGGATGACCATCAGGACGATGCCGAGCCAAACTTCGCCCCGCCTTAGGA
>JALYJG010000162.1 GCA_030775365.1 Pseudomonadota bacterium | reverse complement strand
CGGTAAGCTAGCGGAACAAATTCTTCAGATCGCCTTTCAGAAAGGCGTCAAAGTCCGCGAGGATGCTGATCTCGCAGAACTGCTGGTCAAGCTTGATCTCGACACGCCCATCCCTAGTGAGGCTATCGTTGCCGTTGCCGAAATCCTCGCTCGTGTGTACGAAGCCAATGCCCGCGCCGGTGCCAATGAAAGGGAAGATCTCTCGTGACGGCATTTCACTCGGCGGCCCAGCTGCAACATGAACTCGACTCTGTGCAAAGCTATCTGACCGCCGCGCAGGACATCGTGGCCTCGGGTCACATGCCCGACCTCAGCGGATTCGACAAAAGGATTGCCGCGTTGTGCAACGCGATCCAGGAGGCACATCCGGACATGCAGCAGCAATATCGAACTGCGCTCGCCGCCATACTCGAACAGCTAACCGCTTGCGAAAAAAGCCTGAAGACCTCTCCGTTCGCGACGGGCAGCCGTTAGCCATGATGGTCCCCGACCAGGAAGGTCTCTCATGGGTCAGGCTTGTCATCGCCTTTGCGGTGATGTTCGCTCTACTGGTCAGCCTCGCGTTCGGCCTTAAATATGTCAAGACGAAAGGAATGATCTTGCCGGGCATGACGGCTCGTGGGCAGCAGCGCCTGAAAGTCGTCGAAACGCTGCCGCTCGACCTTCGGCGCCGCCTTATACTTATTCGTTGCGACGACAAGGAACATTTGCTGTTGCTTGGTCATGATCAGGATATACTGCTCGATACCACAGGCAAAGAGAATCACCCGCCGTGACCGCGAGCTCGAAATGAAACGGCCTGCCAACTTTTCTGAAGTTCTTCGCCGCAACCTGTTCACGGGCGCAACATTGGCCACCCTGTTCGCGCTTGTTGCCCTTGTGATTCCCACGCACGCGTTCGCCCAAGCCATCAATTTTGACCTTGGCCAGGGCCCGACCACGACCTCCAAGATGGTGCAAATCGTTTTGCTGATCACGGTGCTGTCTCTGGCGCCGAGTATTTTGGTCATGGTGACGTCCTTCACGCGGATCGTCGTGGTGTTATCATTCATGCGAACAGCGCTTGGCCTTCAAACCACCCCGCCAAACGTCGTATTGACCAGCCTTGCCCTGTTCCTGACGCTGTTCATCATGCAGCCCACCTTCGACCAGGCCTGGGAAACCGGCATTAAGCCGATGATGGATAATCAGCTTGACGAAGAGACCGCGATCACGCGCACGATCGAGCCGTTTCATGACTTCATGATGAAGCACACCCGACAGAAGGATATCGACCTCTTTATAGAGATGGGCAAACCGGACGGTAAGACAGACAGCACAAGCAAGCCAGCTGCAAATGCCACCGCCAGCCCCTTGACAGCCCAGGACAAATCCAGTGGAAAAAATGTAGCCGCCACACATGAGGACGTTCAGTTGCGCGCACTTATCCCGGCCTTTATGATTTCGGAACTGCGTCGCGCGTTTGAAATCGGATTTCTGCTGTTCCTGCCCTTCCTGATCATCGATATGGTCGTGGCGTCGATTTTGATGTCCATGGGCATGATGATGCTGCCACCGTCGATCATCTCCCTGCCCTTCAAGATTATTTTCTTCGTCCTGGTGGACGGCTGGTATCTGATTTCCGGCAGCATGATCCAGAGCTACGGCAGCTGAACCACTTACAGCGCTCGATGGGCACCCTCTAACATCATTTCCTTAAAGTCGCGCCCGCTGTTTTGGCCATTGCGTCAGTGATCTTGGCGCTGACCGCCTCGAGTTCGCCCTCGGTTAAACTCTTGTCGGACGGCTGCAGGGTAACGGTGAAAGCCACCGACTTTTTGTCGGCTTCGATATTTGTGCCTTCGTAGACATCAAAGACTGCGACGTCGCGGATGAGGCCTTTATCCGCATCCTTCACGGCCTTGATAAGCTTTGCGGCTGTAACCGTTCGATCGACGAGGAAGGCAAAGTCGCGTGTCACCGGCTGTAGGGCTTCGAGCTTCAATAAAGGCCGGGCGGCGGCGCCCCGGCTTTGCGGAATAGCCGCAATAAATACCTCCGACGCCACCATCGGCCCCTTCGCGTCACAGGCGGCGAGAACTGCTGGATGCAGCTCGCCAAACACCGCCAGCACAACGGGGCCGAGACGCAAGGAACCGCAACGGCCGGGATGATACCAGGCAGGACCTTCCGGCGTAATTTGAAGACTACCGACAGGCGCGCCCGCCGCGGCTAGGGCTGTCAAGGCATCCGCTTTTGCGTCGAACACATCGACCGCTCGCGAAGCCTCCGCCCAATGCCGCGGCGTGGCCCCAGCGCGCAGGGTCGTTGCGATCGTCTCCTGCCCTTCCGGCAAGGCGCTCTTGTAAATAGGGCCGATCTCAAACAGCCCCACATCCGCAAAGCCTCGCGCGGCGTTGCGCTGTGCGGCCTGAACCAGATTTGCCACAACCGTGGGCCGCATCATGTCGAGGTCACTGCTGATGGGATTGACCAAGCGCAGGCTGAGATCCTTTGGCCAAAAAGGCTCTGCAATGACACTCGACATGAACGCCCAAGTCACTGTTTCGAGGAGGCCCCGGGAGGCCAAGGCCCTTCGGCAGGCGCTGGCGCGAGCATCTTGGCTGTCGATCGCCGAAACCGTGACCGGATCGAGGTGGGTCAAATGCGTGGCCGGGATATGTTCGTACCCTTTGACACGGAGGATTTCTTCGACGAGATCCGCTGGACTTTCGATATCGGGGCGCCAGCTCGGCGCCTCGACCACGAGCTTGGCGCTATTCATTTTTACGCCAAAGCCGAGGGCCTCGAGAATGCGGGCCTGCTCTTGCTCGGGCACATCGACGCCGGCGTGTGTGCGGCATTTGGACGGATCCAGGGTGACTATGTTTTTGCGATCGGGGGTCGCGCCGGCGACCTCGAGGTCGCTGACAAGCGTCTCGGACGTAGCGCAGAGATCCAAAAGGAGCCGCGTGGCAATCTCGATACCCGGGATCGTGAACATAGGGTCCACACCGCGCTCAAATCGATATCGTGCGTCCGATGAGACCTGAAGCGTCCGCCCGGCGCGCGCGGTCCGCGCCGCACTGAAATAGGCGGATTCGATAAAGACATCGGTCGTCTGCTCGTCACAAGCGCTACTCGAACCGCCCATGATGCCAGCAAGGCTGACGACGCCGCTCTCGTCGGCGATGACCGTCATCCCTTCTCGCAGCGTGTAATTTTTACCGTTGAGCCCCAAAAAGCTCTCGCCGTCTTTAGCCAGGCGCAGAACGAGATGACCGGCAAGCTTCTTCGCATCAAACACGTGCAAGGGCCGCGCCAGATCAAAGGTAAGGTAATTCGTGATGTCGACCAGTGCAGAGATCGGTCGCAGGCCCACGGCGCGCAAGCGTTGCTGCAGCCACGCCGGGCTTGGCCCGTTCTTGATGTTCCGAACCAGGCGTCCGGCGAAAAGCGGACATGCATCCTCGGCGTCCGACGGGAAGTCTCGCTTGACCTTGATGGAACTGGGCCCACTGCCCTTGACCACGGATTGATCAAGCGGCTTGAATTTACCCATGCCGGCTGCGGCTAGGTCCCTGGCGATGCCGCGCACACCCGCGCAGTCCGGCCGGTTCGGGGTCAGGTTGATCTCGATGACGGGGTCGTCGTAGCCGGCATAACGCGCGTAGCTTTCCCCGACCGGCGCATCATCCGGCAGTTCAATGATGCCCGCATGCTCGTCGCCAAGCCTCAACTCGTCCGCGGCACAGAGCATGCCTTGCGATTCGACACCGCGAATGACGCCCTTTTTTAAAGCCTCGCCGCTGTCAGGCATGACATCGCCAGGGCGAGCGAGCACGGCCTTAATTCCCGCCCTGCAATTGGGCGCCCCGCAAACGACCTGCAATCGTTCCTTGCCGGTGTCCACCCTCGCTACCTTGAGGCGGTCGGCCTGGGGATGTTTCTCGGCGCTCAACACATGAGCGATAATAAATGGCGCCAGCGTTTTGCCGGGATCGTCCACGTTTTCCACCTCAAGTCCAAGCGCGGTGAGCCTGTCGCAGATCGCCTGAAGCGGGGCCTCGGTGTCGAGATGCTGTTTAAGCCAAGCAAGCGTGAATTTCATATCGTCATCCTATTTAACATCCGTCATCGGCAAGGACGTCGTACTTTTTTTGTCCTTGCGCTGTCTTGATCGCCATGCTGCCGGCAAACGAGGTGTATTCGCAGCTCTCGCTGTCGGCATAGAGGGGATTGTTGCCACAGGGGCCCAACGATCTGATTGTGAGCTGCACGCTAGCTTTGTTGCCGTCATAAACTTGAACCAAGGCATCCCCATTTTTTCCGCCGGAGCCGGCCGCGGCCGCGGCGGATGATTTTAGTATCAAGGTTTCGGGGCCGTCTCCGAAGTCAATCTTCATGGTTTTCGGGTCGGCATTCGTATCAACATACGCAAGAACCTGATCGCCGTTCCCCTTGGTGAGAGCGGCCCGGACGCTCATACCGCAAGCCTCTGGATTCGAAAACGTCTTAATGGTCGGGGAGGCCAGGACCGCTTCCGACGCTAGAATCGAGATGATCGCCGAGCACAATAACATCCTTTGGCGCATCTTATAACTTCCCGCTAAGGGCAGGATTGGGGATATCAAAGGGCATAAAGCCATAATGCTTGAGCCATCGCGCATCGGCCTCGAAAAATGTGCGCAGATCCGGAATGCCATATTTCAACATGGCGATGCGCTCAATTCCCATACCAAAGGCAAACCCCTGATAGGTCTCGGGGTCCAGCCCACAGTTCTTCAGCACGTTGGGATGCACCATGCCGCAACCGGCGATTTCGAGCCAATCACCGAAATTACCCAGCTTAAGCTCGCCCCCTTTTCGCGAAAAGCCGATATCGACTTCGGCGCTCGGTTCGGTGAACGGGAAATAGCTCGGGCGGAACCTGACCGGCAGATCGTCGACATCGAAGAACGCGCGGCAGAATTCGATCAGGCAGCCTTTGAGGTGGCCCATATGGCTGCTGCGGTCGATCACCAGCCCCTCGACCTGGTGGAACATCGGCGAG
>JALYJG010000161.1 GCA_030775365.1 Pseudomonadota bacterium | reverse complement strand
ATGCCACCTATATTGAGCCGATCACCCCACCTATGGTCGCCAAAATTCTCGAACGCGAGCGCCCCGACGCGCTCCTGCCAACGATGGGTGGCCAGACGGCATTGAATACAGCGATGGCGCTGTCGAAAGACGGCACGCTCGAAAGGCTCGGCATCGAGCTCATCGGGGCCAACAGGGCTGCGATTGAAAAGGCCGAGGACCGCTTCCTTTTCCGGCAGGCGATGGAAAAAATCGGGCTGCTCTCGCCAAAAAGCCGGGTCGTCAAGTCGATGGAGGAAGCGCAAGAGGCTTTACCGGAGATCGGCCTGCCCGCGATCATTAGGCCAAGCTTCACACTGGCCGGAACCGGCGGCGGCATCGCCTACAACCGGACCGAATATGCCGAGATCGTCGCCAGCGGGCTTGCCGCAAGCCCGGTGCATGAAGTGCTCGTCGAGGAGTCCGTCCTTGGCTGGAAGGAATATGAGATGGAGGTGGTCCGGGATAACAAGGACAACTGCATCATTATCTGCTCGATCGAGAACGTTGATCCCATGGGCATTCATACCGGCGACAGTATCACGGTGGCTCCGGCCTTAACTTTGACTGACAAAGAATATCAGATCATGCGCAACGCTTCGATCGCGGTGCTGCGTGAGATCGGCGTTGATACGGGTGGATCGAATGTGCAGTTCGCCGTTAATCCAGACAACGGCCGCATGGTCGTGATCGAGATGAACCCGCGCGTGAGCCGGTCATCGGCTCTGGCCAGCAAAGCAACGGGCTTCCCGATAGCGAAGGTCGCCGCCCGCCTGGCCGTCGGCTACACTTTGGACGAGCTTAAAAACGACATTACGGCCGTAACGCCGGCGTCGTTCGAGCCGACCATTGATTACATCGTGACCAAGATACCACGCTTTGCCTTTGAAAAATTTCCTGGCACCGAGCCCCTTCTCACGACAGCGATGAAATCGGTCGGCGAAGTTATGGCGATTGGTCGCACATGGCAGGAATCCGTTCAGAAGGCCATGCGGGGGCTCGAGATCGGCCTGACCGGCTTTAACGAGATGCGCGCGATGAAGGACGCCGATAAAAATACTTTGCTCGCAGCCTTGGCGCGGCCTACGCCCGATCGGCTGCTGGTCATCGCCGAGGCGATCCGGCATGGTATAAGCCTCGAGCAGATCAACGCTATCTGCAAATACGACACCTGGTTCCTCAAGCAGATCGCCGGCATTATTGCCGCGGAAAAGACCGTGCGCGAGCATGGTCTGCCGAAGGACGCGCATCATTTGCATTACCTGAAGCAAATGGGCTTTAGCGACGCGCGCCTGGGGCAGCTCTCCGGCAAGAAAGAGGCCGAGGTGACGGCGCTCCGCCACAAATTGAACGTGCGGCCGGTCTTTAAGCGCATCGATACCTGCGCGGCCGAGTTTGCGTCGGCCACGCCCTATCTTTACTCGACCTATGAGGGGGATGGTGTCGTTCCGGCCGCTTGTGAGGCTGCACCTACGGACAAAAAGAAAGTCATTATTCTGGGCGGGGGCCCCAACCGCATCGGCCAAGGGATCGAGTTCGACTATTGTTGTGTCCACGCGGTTATGGCGCTGCGCGAGCGGGGCTTTGAGGCGATTATGGTCAATTGTAACCCTGAGACCGTCTCAACGGATTACGATACTTCGGACCGCCTCTATTTCGAGCCTTTGACGGCTGAAGATGTCATTGAAATTGTCCGCCGGGAGCAAACGCACGGAACCCTGTATGGCGTAATCGTGCAGTTTGGCGGTCAAACGCCGCTCAAATTGGCCCACGCCCTCCAGGACGCCAAGATCCCTATTCTTGGGACTTCACCCGATGCCATTGACCTCGCGGAAGACCGCGAACGTTTCCAGGTCCTCTTAAAGAAGTTGAAGCTCAAGCAGCCCGCGAACGGCCTGGCACGCACGGTCGACGAGGCGGAGCGGGTCGCCGCCCAAATAGGCTATCCGGTTGTCATCCGGCCCTCCTACGTCCTTGGTGGCCGCGCCATGGAGATCGTTCATGATAACGAGGGGCTGCGGCGCTATATGCAAAAGGCCGTGTTTATTTCGCCCAACAACCCCGTGCTGATCGATTATTACTTGCAAGACGCTATTGAGGTCGATGTTGACGTCGTTGCGGATCGGGACGATGTGTTCGTGGCCGGCATTATGGAGCATATCGAGGAAGCGGGTATTCATTCGGGCGACAGTTCTTGCTCGCTCCCTCCTCACTCCTTACCCAGCAGCGTGGTCGAGGAAATCGAGCGGCAGGCGGAATTGCTCGCGCGCGAGATCCAAGTCGTCGGTCTGATGAATGTTCAGTTCGCCGTCAAGGACGGGGAAGTTTATATTCTGGAAGTTAACCCGCGGGCGAGCCGTACGGTGCCATTTGTCGCCAAGGCAACAGGCATACCAATCGCCAAGATTGCGGCGCGCCTCATGGCGGGCGAAAAGCTGGCCGCTATGAAGCTGAACCGCAAGCTGCCGCCCCACATCTCTGTAAAGACTCCTGTCTTCCCCTTCGCCCGTTTCCCAGGCGTGGATGTGGTTCTTGGTCCAGAGATGAAATCGACCGGCGAGGTCATGGGCCTCGACAAGACTTTCGCCCGCGCTTTTGCCAAAGCCCAAATGGGGGCCGGCATCCACCTGCCTTTGAAGGGCACCTGTTTTATCTCCGTGAAGGATCGCGACAAGACCGCTTTAATCGCGATGGCGCGGCAGCTCATAGCGCTCGGCTTTGAGCTCGTCGCTACAGCTGGCACCGCCTCATCGCTCAAGGCAGCAGGCGTGGTGGTAAAACGCATCAACAAAGTCTATGAGGGACAACCGCACATTGTCGACGCGATGATAAACGGGGATATCCAGATGATGATCAACACGACCGCCGAAGGGGCTCAGGTGCTCGCGGACAGCTTCAGCATCCGCCGCACGGCTCTCACCCAAAGTATCCCGCATTACACCACGATCCCGGGGGCCAGAGCCGCGATTGAGGCCATTTCCGCGCTGCAGACAGGGAGTCTTGAAGTCGTCCCGCTGCAGGCGTATCTTAACGCCTCCTAAACAAAAACCGCCGCCAGTTCGGGCGCGATATCTGCGCCAGGTAATCCTTTTATTGAATTGAGGCCAGAAGATGACTGATAAAGTGCCAATGACCAAGCTTGGCTACGAGCGGCTTGAAGAGGAATTTAAGAAACTCAAGAGTGTTGATCGTCCGGCGGTGGTGAAAGCGATCGCCGAAGCGCGGGAACACGGCGATTTATCGGAGAATGCGGAATATCACGCGGCCCGCGAAAAGCAGAGTTTTATCGAAGGTCGCATCCAAGACTTGGAAGGCAAACTCAGTCGGGCTGAAATCATCGACGCTTCCAAGCTCGACGGCACGATGGTCAAGTTCGGCGCTACGGTCACTGTTCTCGATGACGACACCGAGGAGGAAGTCAATTATCAGATCGTCGGTGAAGACGAAGCTGACATCAAGTCCGGGCTCCTTTCCGTTACATCGCCCTTAGCCCGCGCCCTGATCGGGAAATCGGTCAAAGACGTCGTCGAGGTCAATACGCCTAAGGGCGGGAAGTCCTACGAAATCGTCAAAGTTATGTTTAAATAAAGAAATGAGCCCAGGCCGATTGATGATCTGAGGCATGAGATCGCCTGGAAAAGCCTTTACTTTAAGACGCCACAGCCTCAGACGCCACGTGACGGAATTCTCCGCATAACCACTGCTCGATGATCAGCTTCCTATGCACGAAATCCGAGACCTCATTCAACAGCACGGCGATCTTTTTTATCTGATCGTTTTTGTGTGGACGGCCCTCGAAGGTGAGACCTTCGTCTTGTTCGCCGGCTTCTTCGCACAAAAAGGCATGGTAAACGTCTGGGCACTTTTTGTTGCCGCCTGGCTCGGCAGCATGTGTGGCGACCAAATATTTTTCCTTCTGGGACGCAAATTTGGAACGCGAATCCTTTTCCACATGCCCAAACTGAAGCCCAAAATCGACCGTGCGCTTGGCTGGCTGCAGAAATATGCCGTCGTCTTCATTATGAGCTACAGGTTTATGTACGGCTTGCGCAATGTGAGCGGCGTGGCGGTCGGGCTCAGCCACCTGCCCTGGCGAAAATTCACGTTTTGGAACGCGATCGCTGCGTTTGTATGGGCCTCGGCCTTCGTGGGCTTTGGTTATCTTTTTGGTAACATTTCGGGGCATATGCACCACAAGGAGGAAGTGGTGGCGGAAAGCGTTCGGCAGGTCATGCTCTCCGTTTTGGGGCTGTTTGTCGTTATTGTTTTGGGCAAGCTAGCTATGATCGCCTGGAGCCGCCACCGGCGCAAAAACGAGAAATGACCGAGGTTTTTTGACAGGCGAAAGGCTATCTGTTAGGTCTTTCAGCGCTTTAGAGACAGCCTAGCCAATTTTGGAGACACGATGCAGGTCGACGCGAATACCATCCGTAAAGGGCATGTCATGGATTACAATGGCAAGCTCTGGGCGGTGCTGAAAAGCGAAATCATGATCCCGGGCAAGGGCGCGGCGGTTGTCCAGGTCGAAATGCGCGATGTGCGCACGGGCGTCAAAACGAATGTCCGCTTTCGTACCCAGGAGACCGTGGAGCGCGTGCAGTTGCAGGACCATGACATGCAGTTTCTGTTTTCGGCCGAAGATGAGTACACGTTCATGGATCAGACCTCGTTCGAGCAATTGACAATCCATAAAGATATTATTGGCGATCCGGTTGTATATTTGCAGGAAGGCATGATCTGCAACGTGCAGACTTATGAAAACACCGCGCTCTCCGTCACGCTCCCGGCGACCGTGATCCTTGAAATCACTGAGGCCGACCCGGTAGTCAAGGGACAGACCGCCTCCTCCTCCTACAAACCGGCCAAGCTTTCGAACGGGGTCCGGGTTATGGTGCCGCCATTCGTCGAGGCTGGAACGCGTATTGTGGTCAACACCAGCGACTCCACCTATGTGGAACGGGCGCGCGATTAGCGGATGGCCGTACGATCACCTCTTGTCACTGTCATGGTGAAGGC
>JALYJG010000160.1 GCA_030775365.1 Pseudomonadota bacterium | reverse complement strand
CGCCCGGTGCTACCCCTGCAGAGCTGCGGAAATCGGTATCAAGTCCAGGACCCGCAGCGGCACGCAAGCTCACTTCGTATAAACCAAAATGAAGCGCGGCATTCGTGTGCATCTCGGCGCACCCGATCTTGTGGATCTGTCCGCCCTGATCGGAGATGCGCAATTGGAGCTTGTTATTAGCGACACCGATGGCGTCAGCTCGCCATTCGCAAGACTGATCTTCACCGTCGGTGGAGGCATTTTCGAGCGTCCAAAGCCCGACATCAGCATGTGCAAAACTCGCGAAGAAAGACTGATCCTTAGGGGGGGGCCTATCCACCCCCATGTCATCCGCGTGTGAAGTTGCCAAGCCAGAGGTCACGAAGGTGGTGATCATAATCGACATAACACGCAATCTACGCAGGTGTTTCATGTTGGCCCCAACGATCCCGGAAAGCCGTCAGCATTATCACGGCCCTGCGATATCGTCATCCCGGCATTTGCTCCATTGAGCCCTTCGGCCCCGCCATCGCCTGTTAAGGAAACGTCGAGACAGGCTACAGCTGAGGCCGCGCCTGTAAAAAGTCCATCGGATTCTAAGGGCTTGGCCTCAGCCATGCCTCGAATTATTCAGGACCGTGCCGATGACGTTCGAATCCGAAAGGGCGTCAAGGCACCTTTTGACCTCGGCCGTCAGCGTCACCGCGTCACGTATCACCATGAGCACGGCATCCACATGAGGCAGGAAAGCAATGGAATCATCCTGCGACAGCACGGGCGGCATATCGTAGATCACGATGCGGTCCGGGTAGCGGGTCTTTAAATCATGGGCCAGTGCCGCCATTTTAGGCGAGCCGAGAACTTCCGAAGAATTCTCAAGCGGCTTTCCGGCTGGGAGAATACTTAACCGGTCGAAGGAAAGCCGCTGGATGCAACTCGACAGGGGTTTGTCATGGAGCAGATAATCGCTAAGACCTGCGCCAGGCTCAAGGCCCAAAAACTCGTGCAAGTTCGGCTTACGCAGGTCGAGATCGACGAGCAAAACGGTTTGTTTGAGGTCAAGCGCAATGCTGACCGCGAGGTTAAGGGAGACCGTTGTCTTGCCGTCTCCATAATTGGGGCTCGTAATGGCTAAAGCGCGGAACCCCGATTTACTCATGACCTGCAATACTTGCGTGCGCAGAATACGGAAGATATCGGCCTCGGCGCTGCGTGTGCGGTGGGCGAGAATGCGGCGACGCTCAAGTTGCGCCTCGTCCGTAATGACGGAATTCGCCGACAGGGAATGGAGCGCACTTTGCGCTGCAGCCCCCGGCGCCATGTTATGAGGACCGCTCGTGAAGGGCAGCTTCACTTCCCTTAATTTTCGGGCCTTATCGAGAGCTTTTTCAAGTCTGTCCATGAAATCTATTTCAACCCACGCCAAGATGTTGCGAGGCGACACTCCACAGCACATCGAACGGCATCACCATAAAATTAAATGCCGCCGCCGCTGCTATCAGCGTCACGACCACGGTCGCCACCATGAGCGGCTTACGGCGCTGCGCGCGCTGCAGTTCGTCGGCCGTGTAGATATGGGGGATCGAGACTAAAGGCGCCACGCCCACCAGCGAGGACAGATGTTGTGATCCAAGAACGCTCTGACTGATCGCCTGCGCCAGAACCACGCTGCCGATACCGCCCATCAAGGACAACATAAGGCCCGCCAGCACGATCATAAGGCGCGACGGATGGGTTTTGAGCGGAAGATCGGGCGGGCTGATGACGACAAGACGCTGTCCCTTACGGTCCTGCACCATCTGCTCGTCCATATCGGCGGCCATCTTCTTTTCTTTAAGTTCGCGATAACGCAACTGTGAATTGTCGTAATCGCGCGACAAGATAGCCATTTGCTGTTCAAGCGCCGGGTTCGTAGCAACCGCCTCCTGGTATTTCGCCTGCTGGCGCTGCAGCGCTTCCCGTTGCGCTAACATGGATTTATGCTGCTCCTCAGCCGACCTCAGCTGCGCCACCAGTTGCAGATAGGCCGGATTGTCGGCATCATTTTTCAGGCCGTTGTCGGAGCCACGATCCCCGCCTTGAGCGGCGAGTTGAGATTGCAGTTTTTTCAACTGGTTGCGCAGCGATATGACGTCTGGATTTTCCGCGCCCTTGGTTTGCTCGGCGCCAGCGAGGTTCGTACGGATATCTTCAATCTGCGATTTGAGATTACCAGTGCCTTGCTTGTCCCGCCCCACTTCAGCCCGCAACGATTCCATCTGATGGCGCACTTTGACGACATCGGGATGAGAGGGGCCATATTGAGCGCTTAAGGTGCTGTATTGGGCTTGCAGGGCCTTTAACTGGATCGCGGGTGTCGTCATAACCTGTCCGTCGGCAATGACCCGGGAATAGGGATCCACCGTGGCGAGCTGGGCACGCAACGTCCCTTGCGTGCCTTCGTTACTGGCGATCTGACTATCCAGCGCCTGGATATTCATAGAGGCAGTGGCCGCGGCTTGCTGATTAAACATCAGGGCCTCGGGACGGCTGACGCCGTGCGCGGTCTGGAAATCCGCTATCTTTTTTTCTTGCTGAGCCATGGCGGACTCGAGCGCCGTAATTTGCGACGCCAGAAAAGCCGATGTTTCCTGGGCTTGCGCGCGACGCTCCTTCAAATCCTCGTCAAGAAAGCGCGTGACGATCTCATTGGTGACCTGCTGGGCCATCTGCGGATCGCTATAATCAAAACTCAGAGTGAACGCGATCGCGGACAACTGGTCGGCGGATACTTTAGCTGCCGCGGCCGGGTTAGCGACCGTACTGCTGACAAGATCGAGCTTGATCTTATCACGCATGGTGGCCGCCAACGCAGCAACAGGCGTGAACTTGCGAGCATTTGAGTAAAGATTGAATTTGGTGATGATCTCGACGAGCGAGCCGGGGGCTGTGACTTTTTGCTCGATCTTGCTGACATGCAAATCGGCTAGAGCGCCCGACATCTCGCTCGGATTCATGCCGATCGGCGTCGTCATATCCGTGGCAATTTCAGGCTGCTCAATTTCAACGGTTGCCGTGGAGCGGTAATTGGACCAAAAGAGCGCGAAGACGAAAGAACACGCCATCAGAACAGAAAATGTCAGAAGAAAGTACTTCTTCTGCCGCTTAAGAATCGCAAGATAATCGGTAAGAGAAAGTTCTTCCATGCGCTTAGGCTTCCTGTGCCGCGTCCATCATCATTACAGCCCCCACGCTTTCGGATGGTAGGAGACACCCAGCGTAACAGCATTATCCTGCGCATTACCTGATACCCCGTTTAGGGTCTCATATCTGTACTGATAGGTAGCTGTCACATCCACATGATCAGTCGCGTGATAGGTCAGGCCCGAATTGGCGCTCAAAAGCGATTTGAGATCGCCATTGGCCGAAGCCTGATATTCGCCGGTCTGATAGCTGAGGCCCACATTCAGAGCCAAGCGCGCGTTGAGTTGGTGGATGTCGGTTAAAGCGACCGTCGTCAACAACGCTTCGGAGCCGTTACCAAAAGGATATTGTGCCCGCGACGCGTTGAGATCGGCTACGTCCTGCTGGCCTTTGAACGAAATGTCACCCGAGAAGATGTAGTTCAATGTCCATGATGAGGAAGTTACATTGGCCCCAGACTGGCGGGACTCTTGTACCCCCACATTCGCCTTGGCTGTCAAACGCGGCGTCAGGATACCGACCCAGCCGACCGTTGGCCCCACGGAATCTGTCTTATTGGAAGGGCCCTTTGTCGTCTGGTAGCGCTGGGCCTGGAGACTGATATTGCCGCTGTTAAGCGGATCAAACGTATGAGTGTAGGTCGGATTAACCGAGAACGTCTCATAATCCGTGAAGACAGAGCTTTGATAGGTCGACATTGCGGCCGTTGCGGCCAGCGAAAGCTTATCGACGGCTGTCGGCGCGAAGGTAGTCTGCGGAGTCAAGGAAACGCCAAGATGCCTCACAGGCGCCACATTAGTGCCGTAGGTGGTCAGTTCGCTCGTGCGGGTCGTATCATAATCGGTCGCGCCCTGAATGCCAGCGCCCCAACGCTGCATCTGCTTATTAAGCCCGGCTTTGACATGGAGGTCGGTCGAGTCAAAATTGGACTCATTAAAGAGGTTCTCGTTGACGAGGGCGTTGAGGTCCAGCTGCGTTGTCGGCGTATCATCCTGCAATATCAACTGCGGTGAAGTGGTGGAACCATAAAGCGTTGTCGCGCCTTTTGTCACCATCAAGGGGTTGGTCTCATAGACCCCTGTCTCGCTGATGACTGCCTGGACAGACTTCCCCGTCAGCGGTGGGGTCACAACGTCCTCTGCGAGCGCGGGCGCTGAAGCAAGCATGGAAAAGCCCGCAACGATAACGACCGCGTGAGTCAGGCGCCGGGCCACCGGCATAGGTAAAACCTTAAAGGCTTCCATGGATCAGAAAAGACCTGCTGTCGGAACCACAACCACATCACCGGGCCTCAGTACAATGTCTTTGTCGAGGTCGGATCCGCTGATGACGTCACTGTAGGGGAAAGGAATGGAAATTTCCTTACCGCCTTCATGACGGAGAATGATAATGCGGCTTTCGCTGGCATAAGGCGTCAAGCCACCGGCCGCGCTGAGCGCCTGCATAACCGTCAGGCGATGACCCATAACGAGCTCGCCCGGTTTGGTAACCTGACCGATTACGTTCACGGTGTGCCCAAGCGCCGCCTTAATGACAACGGTGACCGAAGCATCGGGGATAAGTTTTGTCAGCTTTTCCTTGATGGATTGTTGAACCTCAGAGGTCGTGCGACCCTGCACGGACATGGAGCCAATAAGGGGATAGTTGATCGTGCCATCGGGCAAAACGAGAACCTCTTGATCGAGCCCCTCTTCCTTCCATACCGTGACTTGGAGAACGTCACCGGGATTGATTACGTAGGAGGCTTCCGCTGCTGCAGCCATATGCGCGAACGAAAAGAAAACCACCAACAAACTGAAAAATTTCATGGCCTTTTGCATGTGATCCTCATGTAAAACATCACCCCAGTCCCGGGGCTTTTTGGGAAGGGCGCAGTATAGTGAGG
>JALYJG010000159.1 GCA_030775365.1 Pseudomonadota bacterium | reverse complement strand
GATTTATAATTATCAGGACTTGCGGAGCTCCTTTATGGCCCGGGGTCATAAATTTCACGGCTGTTCCGATACGGAAGTTCTCCTGTCGGGGTTGCTAGCGGAGGGCACACAATTTATTCCAAGGCTGGATGGCATGTTCGCATTCGCCTATGTCGAACCCGGTGCGAAAAGACTCGTGCTGGCGCGCGATATATTTGGCGAGAAACCGCTTTATTACGCACAGACGGCGGATTGGTTCGCGTTTGCGTCTGAGTTACAAGCTTTAACGATATTGCCGGGCTTTGACGCTGCCATTGATCAACACCGTATTGCGACCTATCTGGCTCTGCAATACCTGCCAGCGCCGCTAACAATCTATAAGCACGCCTATAAACTGCCACCCGGGCACGCTTTGACCATCGGCCGGGACGGACAGATTTGTCTTGAGCGCTATTTTCGCTTTGTCGCCTCGTCCGCTTCCCTGGGAAAGCGCGGGCTGGACGAGCGGGCCGACGAGCTCGAGCATATCGTGAGCGCGACGCTCAAAACGCGGCTGTTGTCGGATGTGCCTCTCGGTGCCTTTTTGTCTGGCGGTGTCGACTCCTCGACCGTCGTTGCCATGGCTAGGCGCTATTCGCCACATCCGATAAAGACCTTTTCCATTGGCTTTGAAGGTAGCCCCGATAGCGAACATGTGCAGGCGCGCGCTATGGCCGCGCATCTGGGGACCGACCACCATGATAAACTCTTGCAGCTCGATGCCTTAGATCTCGGCCGGCATATTGCGCGGGTGCTGGATGAGCCGAACGGCGATACGTCCTGCCTGCCGACCTGGATCTTGTCCCGTATGACCCGGGAGCATGTGACGGTCGCTTTATCGGGAGACGGCGGGGATGAGCTATTCGGCGGGTATGGGCGGTACACCCGCACGCTGCAGGAAGCCCGAGAGTCTGCAGGAAACGAGTTATGGCGACCAAGCCAGGCCTATTACTCAGACCGCATCATGATCTTTTCGGATGCCGCACTCGAGAAATTTATCGGGCCACTGCCGGAATTGACGAGGGAGCTCATGGAGACGCTGCGGCTACCGCTTGATCGAACCGAAAAGCCCTTGCTTCAACGACTGCGAGAAACCGATATCGAGAACTATATGCCGGGTGCGGTCTTAGCCAAGGTCGACCGCATGAGCATGCAGCATGCTCTTGAGGTGCGCGCGCCGCTTCTGGCCCGCCCAATCGCCGATTTCGCCATGCGCTTGGCGGCCGACGATCTATGCACCCCAGACCACAGCAAAAGGGTCCTTAAGCAACTGGCTGCACGTTACATTCCGCGTGAATGGCTCGAGCGGCCAAAAATGGGTTTCGGCATGCCGGTGCGCGGCTGGGGCGGGACGGCGCTGGCAACAGAAGTCGCCGATCTGCTTCTCGGCTCGGATTGCCGGTTGGTGGCGTGGATCCAGCCTGAAAACCTTAGGCGTTTCGTGGAATATCATTGGCAACGGCCCCACACTTATCAACTTTGGGCCGTGTTCGTTCTCGAATTGTGGCTGAGAAATCACGTTGGCTTTCCTGGGTAACCACCTTTGAGAGCTGTTAGTCTTGGAGCGGGGCTCAGGACACCGCTAAAGGTTGGGTTGCGGTTTGACACAAGGGTTCAACAGTTTTCCTTGTCCTCAAACTATCGAACTGTCCTGGCCTGAATATGTAAAGAGTTGCGGTCTCCGGGTGCTGAAGCCAGTGACAGAGCCCCGGCGCACCCGTGCGATAAACGCGCTCGCTCGGATAGGGCCCGAGGTGACTTATCCCGAGCCATTCAAGGACGTTCATTGAGTTCGCGGAAGCCTCGCCTGGGTGTTGCCTTTGATAAAATTGGATAGCCAGGGTAACTTCCTCAGGTAATTGCTGCGTGTTCTCGCGCGGATCAAGTGTGATGTAAGCCTCGGGAGCATTGCCGGCGTAGAGCTTGAAACTGGGGCCTGCATCCCATAGACCCAAGAGGCCAAGGGCGGGCGCAAGAATAAAAAGGGCCGCCGCCGAACTGGTTGCGATATTCGTCGTCATCGCTTTGACGCATGCGTCATGGGGCGCCAGAAACAAAGCAGCTTCGCTTATGAACAAATAAATGTTCCAGGCCACTATAATGGCCGCGACGCCGTGGCCGAGGGGACCGAGACAAGCCAGGACCACGCACAACATGATGGCCGCCATAATCGTACCAAGCGCACGCGTGTTCTTGAGAACGAGAAACAGCCCAATCAAGCTCTCGAAAACGGGCACCAAAAATGAGGTTATCGTTATGGCCGTATTTGTTATGCGCCAGCCTGGCGGATAGGTCCAAAACGGGCGAATGAACCAGGGAAAAACATCATAGAAAAAACCGTTGTTTAACTTGTTGAACCCAGCCCAGAAATACACTCCGACAATCATAAGACGCAAAGCCTGGAGGCGGGACTGGCTGGATAGCTGAGAGAGCATCGCCATCAAAATTGTAAAGGCGTACATCAAGGTAAAAGGTTGAGCGCTCGCGACGTCGCCGAGAATGCGAAGTGCTGTCAGCCCAACGACGATGGCAGCTGCTGGCCGGTATCGCGGCTTCCAAATCAGTGCCACCAGTCCGGCGATGTGGACGTCAAGGAAGGGCCAGTCCAAGTCTTGCGGCACTGAAAATGCCGGAGACCATAGCGGGCACGGCAGAAAGACCCGCAAGTCACGGATAAAGGTCCGAAAATCAAGGATGTCAACGACCAGGAAAAGGACGGCCGCAAACCGAACCATAAAATCCAGCAGCTCATCATCATTCGCTATAAACTTGAAGACTTGACGCTTCATGCATCCTCTTGCAAGCCTTCGCCGCCGGTGCGCCGGGGCTGACCGTTGCGACCAATTTTAGCGGGAGTGGCCCCGGAGGAATAGGGGGGTGCAGAAGAGAAATGCCGAGCAAGCGAAGGACATGCCCGTCCACCGTTCCGTGGCCGAGCCGTTTTACTCAAACGGCACAAGGTCGGGCTCGTAGGCGCATCGCTAAGCGAAATCTCTTTAACTGCTGCTTTGCCTTGACATAGGTGCCTGTTACCGCGAATGTCTCGCTTCTCACATTGAGAAATATAGATGATTATCACCCCTGGGTCGCCAGGCCTCTCGCGGTTGCGTCCATAATGCCTTTCTGCGCCCAATTAGGCCACGAGCGGGGCATATCAAATGGCTTTATGTCGGGTCGCGCGGAGGCTGTAAGCGTATGACTGAGCCTTGGCCCATGCTCCAAAGATATCTTATATCCGACCTCCCGCGTGCGGAGTCGCTCCTGCCCCAACTTCAGCGCATTGACCAAAATCGCCGCTATTCCAATTTCGGTCCCCTGGCTACGGAATTCGAACAGCGCATGACGGCTTTATTAAACTCGATTGATCCCCATCCGGAATTGGGCGAAATCCATGTTACGACCATGGTGACATGTTACCACGCCCTTGAAGTCGGACTGAGAGGCATGGATTTGCCGCCGCGCGCCAATGTCCTCGTACCGGCCGTCACATTCCCGGCATGCCCTTTCGCGGTCATTGCTGCCGGAGCCACTCCGATTTTATCGGACGTGGACCCCATAAAATGGACATTGACACCGGCGATCGCGCGCCGCGTTGCTCAAAACACGAAACTTAGCGCCGTGATGCCGGTCGCAATTTACGGTGTTCCCGTGCCTGTGGAGGCCTGGGATGAGTTCACGCGCGATACAGGCATCCGCGTTATTATTGATGCGGCGGCCGCGATTGAAAGTCAGGCGGTACCGGGAAGTGCCATCGTGGCGCACAGCATGCATGCGACAAAGCCCTTCGGGGTTGGAGAAGGCGGTCTCATGGTCTCGCGCGACCCGCACGCGATCAACCGTGCGCGCGTCTACAGTAATTTCGGCACGATCGACCGTATTGCGGTCTTCGAGGGCTCCAACACAAAAATGAGCGAATACCACGCGGCGGTGGGCCTCGTGCAGTTCGAGCGATGGCAGGCGGTCAAGGAACGGCGCAAGGCTCTTCTGAACAAATATAAAGAACACCTAGCACCGCTTGCTAGTCGTCTGACGTTCCAGACAGGACTTGAGCGCGGTGTGGTCTCGTCTCTCATGCTACGGCTCGAACACCCCGCCGCAGCGCAGGTAATCGATCACGCGCAGCAGTCTAACATCGCTTTTCACCGAATGTACCTGCCGGGGCTTTACAAACATCCGCATTTTACAAACCTCTCGACAAGCGACCAGGCCGGGAACATCCTGTCCGGCAGCGTTTCGCCAAGCGCGAAAATTGCGCATATGCCCGCGAGTGAGATGATGTTGGATCATATCGTCGGCGTTCCGTTTCATCCGTTCCTTGGCGAGGACGATATCGCGCAAGTAGCCGGGGTCCTTCGGGCGGCGCTCGATGCCTAATCAAAAGCGTGGCGCGATTGCCAAAGAGATGCAACTCCGTTAGCTTGTGGCGAGATCCATCAGAACCGGAAAAGCTTGTGTCCACCCAGGAGCAACTCAGAGAATGCTTTCGTGAAGCCCTGAGCCTAGCGCCCGGCGCAGCGGTTGATCAGTTGAGCTACCAGAAAAGCCCGGTCTGGAATTCGATAGGGCATATGCGCCTTGTGGCCGCAATCGAAACAGCTTTTAATGTCATGTTCACGACCGATCAAATCCTCGCCATGAGCAGTTTTGAAAAGGCTAAGGAAATCCTGGAACAACAGGGGATCTCGTCGGATGCTTGAAGGTAAAATCGCGCTCATCACGGGCGCGTCGCGTGGCATCGGCGCGGCTATAGCGGAGCGTTTTGCGGCGAGCGGAGCTAAACTTGCCCTTACCGCGCAGACCCTTCACGAGGTCACCCACCTGTCGCAGCGTCTCCGTGCCACTTACGGCAGCGAATGCGTGGTGCATGCGGGCGACGTAGCCGACAGCGTGGGGGTGGAGGCCTTATACCGCGAGGTCTTCGCTCGCTTCGGCAAGCTTGACGTGCTGGCTGCGAATGCGGGAATTTTGGGGGACGGCCTGCTCGGCATGTTGCGGCAAGAGGACATAGAGCGAACGATCAGCACGAATATTCTGGGTACCTT
>JALYJG010000158.1 GCA_030775365.1 Pseudomonadota bacterium | reverse complement strand
TTTCTGGCTGATGAAGGCAACTACAATCATACTTTCGGAGACGTGGACTTTCCTAAAATATCACAACTCGCATCACGCGTTTACGCTAGGCGACGGTTGGCCCATCGGGAGTTTTGATGGGAGATTTAAATCTCGTTAACCATAAAAGTTAAAGGTCTTTTGAAAGTATTCGGGTCATGTTAGAGTTTGCGCATATTTTTTGGGAGAAACCATGGCTGCCACTATTCCGATGCAATTGATTAACGGGGTATATGAAGTCGTTCCGGAAGCCATGACCACTGGGCTGGAACTCGCAACGGTCGGTGGCGAGAGTGCTGTGGCCGCCGCAATTGAGGGCGGATTAGGCGCTGGCGGCGCCGTTGGCGTTGCAGGCGGTTTTGAGATTCCAGTCTGGGGATGGATTGCTACGGGCGTTGCTGTCGTCGGTGGCGCGGGCTACGGCGTTTATAAGCACTATCAGAATAAGCATGAAGCGGACGCCGCTGCTCAAAAACAGGGTTTCAAAGATTCCGCTGAAGCGCTCGATACTGCAAAAGCAGGTTTCAAAAATTCGGGCGAACTGCACTTTGTCGATGAGCAGATAAAGAAGGCCGGGCTCGGCAACGATTTACATGACTATGCGCAAAAGCATGGGCACAACAGCTTAGAAGACTTTATGAAAACATCTGGCCATAAAACCGGCCATGATTACGCTCTGTCCTGGGGATACCAGACACCGGCCGAGCGCGAAGCGGCCAAGCATAAGCAACCGGAAGCGGGGGCAGGCACATCGCCGACAGCTCCTATCAATCATCCTGCGGCTTCTGCACATGCGCCCAGTCGTGACGAAATTTTAAGAGTGCAGCAGGCCGTAGGTCTAGATGAAGCTCATCAGACAGGTAAATGGGACAACACGACCAATGATGCTGTTCAACGCCTCATAATCCAAGCGCAGCGGACCGAGGCTTACGCGAACGCTGGCGGCACGGTTGAGGGAAAGTATGGACCGAAGACCGAACTAGGTCTCACTGCACTCGTGAAGGACGGGAAGATTTCCGCGGAGGCAGCTGATGCGCTTAAAGCCGTTGGAGCGGCTAAATTGCATCAGGTTTACAGGCCGCCGCACGATGTAGAGGCGATCATCGCTCAAGTTCAGCCTGAACATCATCGAGCCTTTGTTCCGCCTGCAGTCACGCCGGTTACACAGCAAGCAAAAGTCGAGATCGAAGCTCCGCCCATCTCGCCTGCGGTCGCTCCGATCTCACCCATCGCCAATATCGGCATCCCCTTGTCGCCGCTGCCGCCGAGCATCAATCGGCCAAACTATCGCAGTAGTTTTGGCAACAATCTTGCGAATGATGGAACCGGGAAAATCGACGGCTCAGCGCTTCAAAATGAAGGTCCCGCAAAAGTCCGGCAGTGGGACGCAAACGGCATGCACATGGCTGTTGTTGACGTTAAAGACCACGGAAAGCACATAGTCGATACCTCGGTGACGAGCGCTGAGGGGACCCGCACCACGCACACGGTCAATGGCAAAATGCAATGGTCTGTCGTAAATCTGAAGCAGACCGACGGGAGTGTGGTTGTCGCTAGCAATCAGCAACGCGACCCGAAAGGGAAGCTTGTGGAGCAAGCCACGGCTGCCGCAGGAACCAGCGTGGCAGCTTCAAGATTCACTGCTCCTCGCGTGGGGATGTAATTAACTCACCGCCATAGCCTCTCGAACCGGGTGGGTTCATCGCGGTGTGCTTGACCGTGTGTTCAATCTTTCGGTGTCCGAGGTAATCCTGAATAAGCCGCGTATCCGCGACCTTGATCCGCAAGAGCGAAACCGCAAGTGTGGCGCAGGGCCTTCAAAACGCGCTGCCACGAAAGAAGCAATCGGTTTCCAATAGCTGGCAACGCGCAATGGCGGGCAACGCACAAGGTATACAGCCCTTAGCCATACATCCAAACCGTACTGGTCGAGTTGAAGACCGGCGTATTCGATGGCGAATCCTGCCTAAGCGGTGATGCCCACGTCTCTGGGTTTCTTTGTGGCGTTGGGCTGCGGCCCTTGCAAGACTTGGCGCTTTTCGCTCTGGATGGCTGCGGACAAAGCGGAACGTAAGTACGGTGTTCGGGCTCCCCCGCTCTGGCTCGGGCCAGGGTCAAGCTGCCCATATTGCGTTTCTTGGATATCGAATCACGCGCTCCAAATTAAGCTTGTCTTTTGTCCGAATGAGTGACAATTAACCATATATGTTCTTTTCGCCTTAGACTTGAACGCAAGGATCCTTCCATGACCAACCCGCCAAAACAAACCGTCACGATCAAGAAATATGCGAACCGGCGCCTCTACAACACGGCGACGAGTTCTTATGTGACGCTCGAAAATTTGGCGCAGATGGTGAAGGAAGGTACTGAATTCAACGTCTATGACGCCAAAACGAGCGAAGATCTAACGCGCTCCGTATTGACGCAAATCATCGTCGAGGAAGAGAGCAAGTCGGGCTCAAACAACCTGTTGCCTATCGGGTTCTTGCGGCAGTTGATCGGTTTCTACGGCGACAATATGCAGTGGATGGTGCCAAAATATCTCGAACAGAGCATGCAGTCCTTGACGAAGAACCAGGAACAAATCCGCAGCTATTTTCAAAACACCTTCGGCAGCATGTTCCCTTTCGGCAGCACACTTGAAGAAATGGGTAAGCAAAACATCGCAATGTTTGAGCGCGCGATGCGTATGTTTGCTCCTTTCGGCGGCGTAGCGGGCGAGGCGGGCGCTAAGGCAGAAGGCGCGGAAGCTGCGGCCGAGCAAGCAGCCGAAGCGGCCTTTACGCCGGCGGCGAATGTGACACCGATGACGATGGCATCGACAGCACAAGCCGTATCGGCGCAGGCCTCAGCCTCCGGCGAAGAAGTGCAGCAGAAGATCGCAGCGCTTCAGCGACAATTGTCGGATCTCGCAAAAAACAAAGCCTGATTTAAGACCGAAGGCCTGGGCGCGGCGTTTCGGTGACAGCCTGCGCACGCGATATGCGTCGGTTTCATAAAAATTTTTCTGTTTCACAAAGAGCGGTTCTGCCCTGATTTTAGGCATTCATTAACCATGCCGCGCAGGACTTTTAGCAACCAGCCTGGCCAACTCGAGTAAAATAAGCTCTTCCAAATAATTATGGTTTAAATTTCCTTAATTTTTTCGAAGTCTGGAACGAGCAAATTCTCAACCAAGCATTAAGACGCAACTGAAACGATCATTGCAAAAGCGAATAATTTAGGTTAAATTAGGTGATCAAGACTTAAATAGAGTTGATGAGCATAAACATCACATAGGAGGAAAAAATGAAGGGTTTTTGTATGCCTGTGAAGTTGAGCGATCAGGAGCTCCGGATTGAAACAGCTGGTTTAACCGGTGTCACCTCCGTCAAACATGCCGTGAGCCCGAAGGCCTCGCATAGCGCAGCGCCGGCAATGTAACCGTCGCCGTCGTGTTTTTACCGGCTTTTTTAGGCCGCTGGAGTGCTTAAGCCGACGCGCTCGATTATTGAGCGATAAAAAGACTTGAATGTGACGCTGCACCCCTTTGTGTGTAACCTTGTGTGTGATGAAATTTGTGTGATGTACAATTACGGCGCGCCCCTCCGGCGCGCCTTTTCTTTTTTGGCGGACACGCTTGGCCAGGACATCTTGTAGCGCAGGACGCCTTGCTGGACGAGGAGGGCCCGGTATGCGAGTTTCGGTGCCTCCCCAATTGAGTCGCTCTTTCCATGCACTATACCCCCGATCTCGCCACGCATGTCCTTGCTGAGACCGACCTCGTGCTCAAACGCACCGAGCCCGATATCATCAAAGTCGATCTGCTGTGGAACACTCTGGCTTTTTTCCGCGCCAATGTTCTCGCGATCCTGCTACGCAATACGATCGGGCCGAAAGTGTACAGCGGTCCCTTCAAGGGCATGAGCCTCACGCCGGCGGTGATGGTCAAAACCTTCGGGCCGGTACTGACAGGTTGTTACGAGCATGAACTTCATGAGACATTCGAAAAAATCATCCCGCAGCCATATGCGCGCATTCTGAATATCGGCTGCGCGTTTGGTTATTACAGCACAGGTCTTGCCTTGCGAATGCCAGGGATCCCGATCGAGGCTTTCGATATCAGCGTGGACGAGCAGAAACGGTGTCACGACATGGCCGTTCTGAATGGAGTTCAGGACCGCATTAAAGTCGGCGGTGAATTCCGCGGCGAGGATTTTGCCGCCTATGCCGACCAGAAGACGTTACTTTTGGTGGATATCGAGGGAGCCGAGACAACACTCCTCGACCCCGAGCGCTACCCGGCCCTCAAACAAATGGATGTGATCGTCGAGCTGCACGATTTGTTCGATGCGACAATATCGAAAACGATCACCGCGCGCTTTGCGCCGACCCATGACATCGAGATTATTCGCAACCGGTCAACTCTCTTCGACTTCACGGCGATCACAGGCGAGGCCTCCTACACCGACCCCTTTGACGGCCTCATCATCACATGGGAACGGCGCGACGGGCCGACGCCATGGGCTGTGATGCGCGCGCGCTAGCCAATCGCAGGAACGACCATGTCCAATCGCTCGCTTCATCTCATCACGCCCGATATACTGTTGCGCGCCTATGCTGCGGGAATCTTCCCGATGGCGGAAAGTGCCGACGCAACCGAGTTGCATTGGTTCGATCCGCCCATCCGCGCGCTGATCCCGCTCGATACCTTCCATGTGCCGCGAAGGCTTGCGCGTAGCCTACGAAAAAAACCGTACGCCATCAAGCTCAATACCGCCTTCGGCGCCGTCATGCGCGGCTGTGCGGCCCCGGGTAAAGGACGTGAGACGACTTGGATCAACAACGAGATCGCTCGTCTTTACGGAAAATTATTCGCGCGTGGCCACGCACATTCCGTCGAGGCCTGGGACGGGGACGCGCTCGTGGGGGGTCTTTATGGCGTAAGCCTCGGCGGTGCGTTTTTCGGTGAAAGCATGTTCAGCTTGAAAAGCGATGCCAGCAAAATAGCGCTGGTTTATCTCGTTGCTCTTTTGCAAGCCAATCATTTCGCTTTGCTCGATACGCAGTTTCAGACATCG
>JALYJG010000157.1:423-5091 GCA_030775365.1 Pseudomonadota bacterium | reverse complement strand
ACGCGTATGACATCATGTGTGCGCATGCGGAGAGAAATGGGGCGAACGGCGTGATCATGGTGCGGTACGATACGACGGAAATCATGACGGGTGTCACGGAAGTGCTTTGCTACGGCACGGCTGTACTGGCTGAAGATGTAACCTCATGAAACTGTCGACGTTGATCTGCTTTTTGCTGTTCCTGGCGGGGGTTAGTTTGTTTCTCGCGCAAATGTGGTTCCAGCTCTGGACTCCTGACTTGTTTTTCAAGATAATTGTGACCGACGCGGCGTTGTTTGTGATCGGCTGCGTGACAGCTTTCCTGATCAAGGAAAATAGAGCGAGCGATCGTACCAATAAGGGAAATAGTTTGGACTAATTTCCTTTTAACTCGAAACACAGGAAAGCAGAGAAAATGTCCGGTCTTCTAACGCCAAACCCCGTCTACAAGCCATTCCGCTATCCTTGGGCCTACGAGGCCTGGAAGAAGCAGCAGCAGTTGCATTGGCTGCCGGATGAAGTTCCGATGGCCGATGACGTCAAGGACTGGCGTCAGAAGCTGACCCCGTCCGAGCGCAATTTGTTGACGCAGATTTTCCGCTTCTTCACGCAGGCTGATGTCGAAGTGAATAACTGCTACATGAAGCATTATTCGCGCGTTTTCCAGCCGACCGAGATCCAGATGATGCTCGCGGCATTCTCGAATATGGAAACAGTTCACGTCGCAGCCTATTCGCATCTGCTTGATACGATCGGCATGCCTGAAGTCGAGTATTCCGCCTTCCTGCGCTACAAGGAAATGAAAGACAAATACGATTACATGCAGGCTTTCAGCGTTGATAGCCCGGTCGAAATCGCGCGCACCTTGGCTGTCTTCGGCGCCTTTACCGAGGGGCTGCAGCTTTTTGCCTCATTCGCCATGCTGATGAATTTCCCCCGCTTCAATAAAATGAAGGGCATGGGACAAATCGTCACCTGGTCGGTGCGCGATGAGACTTTGCACACGCATTCGATCATCCGCCTGTTTCGGACCTTCATCGACGAGAACAAATTTATCTGGACCGATAGCTTCCAGCGTGAGCTTTATTTGGCTTGCGACACGATCGTCGACCATGAAGACGCCTTCATCGATCTCTCTTTCGAGCTTGGCCCTATCGAGGGTTTAACGGCCGACGATGTTAAGGCTTATATCCGGTATATCGCCGATCGGCGTTTGACACAGCTCGGATTGCAACCGATCTACAAGGTCGCAAAAAATCCGCTCGTCTGGATGGATGAAATTCTGAATGGCATGGAGCATGCTAATTTCTTCGAAGCCCGTGCGACCGAGTATAGCAAGGCCGCAACGCAAGGCACCTGGGAAGAGGCTTTTGCTACGAGCGCCGCGGAATAAAACAAGCGCTGCACGCTAAGAGCCAGCGTAAATCCGCGTAATGTTTAGGCGTGAGCGGAGCCGCGTTGGGCGAAGAGCCCGGCGTGAAAACCAACGGCGGCTAATCGCTTAGGCTAACCCAGATTATAGTGACCCATATTATACTGCAGCCGGAACCGCCGCATATCTTCGGCGCTGAAATAGAAGGCCGGAATCGATGGTTTGGGTTCAAAGGCGCTGAGCATGGTCTCGGACATGCGGCCAAAGAAAGAGGGGATCTTTCTCGCGCCCATGGAAGTCCTCACGGGAATGCTCGGGCGAAGCTTCAGATTTTTTTGCATCCGCTCGGCCGTCGCATCGACAAATAAGGGTTTCGGTATCTTAACTTCCATTTTGTAGTCGAGCGGCGTCGCATAACGCGCCGGAACGGCCGGGCGGGTATCGAGCGCCGCATAATAAGCCTTGGCTCGGCTCACGCCTCGGGACAATGGAGAGCGGGGCAGGGCAATTGCCGAGATGCTGGGGCTCGTAACGGACTGGCGCATGACGTAACCCTCCAAGAAGAGATCTTCGTTAAGAAGACATTTTAATCTTAGCAGAACGACATCTTTCTGTAAATCTGGCACCCGGGCGTCTGGCCGGCTCTGTCGGGCCCGATAAGGGCTTAGCCCAATATATTTGCTGTTTGTGTTTGCTTATAAATATGTCATTTGAAATCCCCGTTGTTTGATATAAGAATTCCGCCATGTTTCTTCGCCCCGTTCACTTCATCCCGCCCGATACCAAAGTCGACTTCGTCGCCAAGCGCTGGTGGGCCTTTAGTGTCTCCATTCTCCTGCTGGTGGTGACGATCGCCGCGCTTTTCATCAAGGGCCTCAATCTCGGGATCGATTTCAAGGGCGGCATTTTGATCGAGGCGAAGGCCCCGCAGGCCGTCGATATGAGCGCGCTGCGAAGCGCGATGCAGACGCTCAATCTGGGTGAAGTGGAATTGCAGCAGTTCGGAGCGCCCACCGATGTTCTGATCCGCGTTCAGCGGCAGGACGGCGAAGAAGCGGCGCAAATGAAAGCCGTGCAGGCCGTTCGCGATAAACTTGGATCCGATTACGAATATCGCCGTGTCGAGGTCGTGGGGCCGATTGTGGGGGCCGAGCTTTTACATGCGGGCATTATTGCGACCGTGCTCGCGATGCTGGCAATTTCCTTATATGTCGGTGTGCGTTTCGAATGGCAGTTCGGCTTGGCGGCTCTGATCGCTACGTTCCATGACGTCCTGACGACGGTAGGACTTTACGCCGTGTTGCAACTCGATTTCAATCTGACCTCGGTCGCCGCTCTGCTGACGCTGGCTGGCTACTCGATCAACGACACCGTCGTCGTCTTCGACCGTATCCGAGAAACGCTCAAGCGGCAGAAAGCCGTCGATTTGCGCACGGTCATCAATGATTCCGTCAATCAAACGTTGTCGCGTACCACGATCACGGCCGGCACGACCCTTTTGGCGCTTCTGCCTTTAGTCTTCATGGGCGGGCCAACGCTGATCAATTTTTCTGCGGCGCTGACCTGGGGAATTCTCGTGGGCACCTATTCGTCCATCTATGTGGCTGCCGCGATGCTGATCTATATGCCGCCGCTCAAGCGCATCGAGGTGGCACCGGTGAACGCCGCAAAACGGGCCGCCAAAGCGTAAAGAAAGCGGCCGAGAGAAACTCACGCGGCCTGTCGCTTCAAAGCGCGCGCAGCTTCAACCAATAAAGCCCAATCACAAGACCGACAAAGAGAAACGGCCCGAAATAGACGCGGGCGGCGTCCTTTTTTGTCAGCAGGCGCAGGCCGGCGAGCCACCCAATGCCCAGGCAGGCGCCGATGCCCCAGGCGAACACGCCGGGCATAAAACCAAAACACGCCACCGCGAGGATCGTCCATTTGGCATCCCCAAGCCCAAAAGCATCGTGGTGGAAAACGCGCTCCCAGGCGATGTTGATGACCCAAAGGCCCACACCGCAGGCGATACCCCAGCGCAGCTGCTCCCCCGCGAAAGGCCAGTCGACGGAAAACCCCTGCACACCGGTAATGATGACAACGCCACAAAAAATCAGCCAGTCCGGGATACGCCCGGTGAACGCATCGACGACGGCGGTCAGACCAAGAAAAAAAAGAGCGACAGGCGCAAGCCACCATACGGTCGCCGGCAAATCGGATGGCATGGAGTGCTGGCTCGCCAGCTTCAGTGTACTAAGGGCGTGCGTTAAAAAGGATGGATCCATCATGGGTCGCTCGTATCAAACTGGCATTACGAAGGCAATTCTAGGCAGACGAGTTGCGGCCGGAGAACCTTAGGGCAGGCAATTGCTGTTGGGTGTTCCTGTTGGCATCGTAATCCAAACGACAAATTTCTGCGAAGCGCTCGAGGGATCATAAATCGCTTCAGACGCGCTATCATAGACGGCTGCGTTACTGAATTTGCTCGCGGCTTTCGTCAGGCCGTTGACGATGCCAGAGACGCTGCTCGCATTTGGGGTCGTTGGTTGTATCCAGATACAGCGTCCGCCGACGGCTGTGCTGCCAAGGCCGGATGCGTTGGTATTGATGTAATGCCAGGCGCCGAAGCCCATCGTCGGCGGCGGCAAAAGTGCCGTGCGGGATCCCGACCAGAGGGATTGCTGCCCCGACGGGTCGCCCGAACAGTTCAGGGCCGAGACCAGCGTGCCATTCGTCGGATCGGAGCTTGGATAGCCGTCGTAATTGGAATTCGTGCCATGGATGAGGTTGCATTCGATGATTTTGGAGCGGATCAGATTGGCCTGGGTGGCCACATCGGCCGCAATGCGGTCCGAAATGCTGGCCGTGCCGAAATCGCTACCGCCCGCCGCTATGATCGTGCCCAGCAGTGCCAGCAGGGCAATAACGAACAGAATAGCACCGATAGCCAGGCCGGCATCGGGTGGAAACCGTTCAGATCGCATAAGAATCACGCTTCATAGGGCTATTCTATGCCTGTTTCGCGTAATGGACAAAACAAAAGACTTCCGTTACAAATCCCTGAATACACAGCTTATTTTAGGAGAAAATCTCACATGAATCTATCGCCGCGTGTCCGTGAAATTCTGAGCAAATATGAAGGCGAAACCGCCGGAACGAAGGCCAATCTGGCCCGTATGCTTATGGCTGGCCGCCTCGGCGGCACGGGGCGTATGATCATTCTGCCGGTCGATCAGGGTTTCGAGCACGGTGCGGCGCGCAGTTTTGCGACCAATCCGGCCGCCTATGACCCGCATTATCATTACCAGCTCGCGATCGATGCCGGACTCAACGCC
>JALYJG010000157.1:0-413 GCA_030775365.1 Pseudomonadota bacterium | reverse complement strand
GGCCCCCTTGGGTTCGTTGGCCGCCGGTGCGGACACCTTTGCCGGCGCCATTCCTACGATCCTGAAGTTAAACAGCGCAAACAGCCTGTCCCGCCAAAAGGAAAATGCCGATCAGGCAGTCACGGGCAGCATCTGCGACGCGCTCCGCCTTGGCTGCGCGGCCGTGGGCTTTACGATCTATCCCGGCTCGGACGCGATGTACAACCAATACGAGGAATTCCGCGAACTCGCTTCTGAAGCCAAGGCCAAGGGTCTGGCCGTTGTGCTTTGGTCCTATCCGCGTGGCGGCGAGATCACGAAGGAGGGTGAACTTGCTGTCGACATCATCAGCTATGGCGCTCATATGGCCGCCTTGCTCGGCGCCAATATCATTAAAGTAAAGCTTCCGACAGCCGCGCTCGAGAATAAGGAAT
>JALYJG010000156.1 GCA_030775365.1 Pseudomonadota bacterium | reverse complement strand
CCTGTCGGGGCCACATCGGTCAGTATCACAGCATCGTCGAGATCGAGGTCAGCGGGTAAAATGTATGGACCAATGTCGGCGTAAGGAACGCGCACATATTCAGCCTGCCCCCCGTCAAAGCCGCCGGCAGTGTGGGAATAGCCAAAAATACCCCCGACCGCAGTCGCAGCAGGATTGGACTCATGACAGTTTCCATAAAGCTGCTCACTGCAGAACAGGCAGGAACCACAAGCGATGTTGAATGGCACGAGAACATGGTCGCCCACTTTGAGCTTTTGAACTTCCGGCCCCACCGCCTCGACGACGCCTGTGAACTCATGGCCAAAAGTTGAGCCTACACGCGTGTCAGGGACCATGCCGTTGTAGAGATGGAGATCGGATCCACAGATGCAGGATCGGGTCACGCGGATAATCGCATCTTCAGGGTGTTCGATTGCCGGAACGGGTTTCTTGTCAATGCGTACGCGGTGGGGCCCGCGATAGTTCATGGCCAGCATTAAGGAGCCCTCCTTGATGATTGGTCGCCGGGATGATTGGTCGCCGGGTTGTTGTCCTTTAGTCCTTTGGCGTGATGACTGATGCGATTGCTGCGCCTGGTTGCTGCCTGATACCTCTATTCGCCAGATGCACTCTCATTCGCGAGAGGAAGAATGATTGTCCCTCTGTAAAAAAGACATACGCTTGGGACCTCTTCGCATCCAAAAGGGCTGTGGTTGTTGGCGAGGCGGCAACGTAGGAATTGCGAAGTGTCTCCGGCCGTCGTTTGGGCCAGCTGTCATTTGGCCATGGGTTTGACGCGCTAACTTCTAACGCATGGCCCGTTTACAATGTTTGCGGCTAGCCTCGATCACATCAGCCATCAGGCCCGCTTTCGCGGCCATCAAGGAGGCACTATGAACAAGCCACACAAAACCGATCCCAATCACGCGGCGCAAGGCACTTTGGCGCCTGGCATGTCCGAAAAGACAGCCGAATTTCTTGCCGAGAAGCAGCAAGAGCGAAACCACAAATCCGCCCGGCACGAATACCCGCTCGAAGACAAGCGCAAGGATGCCAGGCGCGAGCATACCAACGGATCGACACCCCGCCGCGACCAGTAAGCCCTTTGGCAGCACCGGTTACGGGCCCTTTGCGAAACGCTACTAAGGAGATAGCTATGGCCAATAAGTACAAGGAAGGCTCGAAAGCTCAACCTCAGCCCGAGCCGGGCGAAAACACCCCTAGGCCAGGAGAGGCTCTGCGACCGGCCGGCCAGAGTCAGGATGCCGACCGCCATAGGGCGGTCCGCCATCGCTCGGAATCGCATCGCGATTCAGAAAAATGACAGAAACACCTAGCCTGTAATTGAACCGCCTGAGCGTCCGGCTGCTTCTCTAGACCTGCGGTTTTTTAGCCTAAGCGCGTTTTCTAAAAACACAGCCCTGTCATGGCGAAGCCAGGGCCGCCTAAACTTCGGCGTCGAGAACCTAGCCAAGTACATAATTACGGCTCAAAGAGCCGTGACATGGAGATGTTTGATCGGAAGGCCTGTCAGGCCATGCAAGGCCTCCGCAACGACCCTGCGGTGACAACAAGTGGGATCGGCCTCGAAGCAAAGTAGGCAACAGGCTTCTGCCACGACAAGCCTCGCCGCTCTCTGTAATTCGGTTTGTGCGACTTCCGTTTTCATATGGGCGGCAAAGATGCGCTCAAACTCCGCCATATGCCCGGCATGCGCCGCTACTCGCCCGGCCTTAGGCGTTCCCAGTCCCCTCAAATGCGTGTAACGGATTTCGACTTCGGCCAGCCCGGCCGCCAATTGCCGCTTCGAGAATCCTGCGCGCCGAGACAAAGGAAGTTCCCGCACATCCAGCACATGCGTGACACGGTCTGCCTGCAAGGTAGCCGCCAAATCGCCGAAGCCGGATTTTTCGTAGCCGATCGTCGCTATAGTCAAAGAGGTTTTTTTTGCCATCTGAGCCGCGCTTCTGAACGCCACAATCGTGGTGCCTCTCACAATCTAGCTAGGCAATTGAGTAAGCACCTTGGGTTTCTGAGCCAGTCGTTCCTGGAAGCACCCACCCCGTTAAGGCGACCTCGAATATTTTTTCAATGTTTTTTGAAGTAAGACGGGCACAGAGGGTCGGCCACTTCTCTCTTTGTGGGGCAGCAAATTTGGGTTTGGCCCGCTGGATACGGGCCAAAACGGATACAGGTCCCCACGAGGCAGCAATAAAGGGGCAGCCATAAATTTGCCTCTGTTCTTAGGTAGCCTTTCAGCGTGCTTATCGTCCGTCGGGTTCAGCTTTTGAGGTTCGTCATGAAAAGCGCCAGGTCCGTGCTGCTCTTAAGTCTTGTCACTTCGCTTGCCGCCTGCGCTACGACCCCAATGGGGCCGACAGTGCTTGCGGTGCCTAAATCCGGGAAGCCTTTCGGCCAATTCCAGAACGAGGATGGCATGTGCCGGCAATATGCCGATGAGCGTGTCGGCGGCCAAGCCGAGACAGCCAATTCCAATGGTCTTCTGGAAGGCATCGGAGGCACGGTTCTCGGCGCGGGGCTCGGCGCGGCTCTGGGTGGTGGCGGCGGCGCCGCGATCGGCGCAGCGGGCGGGGCACTCGCAGGGACAGCCGTTGGCAGCAGCACATCGTCGCAACAGCAATGGGGCATTCAGGAGCAATACAACAACGCTTATGTCCAGTGTATGGTCTCCAACGGCAATCAAATTCAGCAGCCACCGCCTCGGCCTGTCATTTATGCGGCGCCGCCACCCGTGGTTTACGCTCCTCCTCCTGTGATCTACGCGGCCCCTCCGCCGGTTTACGCGCCGTACCCCTATTAAGCCTCAGACAGCGATCTTCGCAGGGCTTCCGATGTTCAGGGAGTTTGAATGACGCAGTTTTTCGTAGGCACGGCGGGCTGGAGCTATCTGCAATGGGAAAAAGAGTTTTATCCGCCGGGCTTACGCGGAGACGGCAAGCTGGCTTTTTATGCGGGGCGCTTAAACGCAGTTGAACTAAACAACAGCTTTTATCGCGCCCCCACAGCCGATCAATTAACGAAATGGGCGAGCAAAGTTCCCACTTCTTTTCGCTTTGCGATCAAAGCCCCGCGCGTGATCACTCATATTCAACGCCTCCAAAAGACGGAAGGAGCACTGTCCGCACTTTTGGAGACTCTCGGAAAGTGCAAAATGGGCGGCCCGTTATTCTTCCAGTTGCCACCTGTTTTTCCTCTGGACCTTGAAAGGCTGGCGGATTTTATCACGCGGCTTCCGCCGGGTCCCCGCTATGCGATGGAGTTCCGCGATCCACGCTGGCATCTTAAAGAGGTCTATGACCTTTTGCGCCGTCATAAGATCGCCTTCTGCCTCTTCGACACGGTTGAGGGAAAATCCCCGCGGCTGCAGACAACCGATTTTGCCTATGTCCGACTGCGTGGGCGCACAGGTCCCAAACTCGATCTCTTCCTGCGCGGATGGAAAAACTGGCTTATCGCAAACACGGTGACCGCTTACGTATTTTTCGACAACCGCGAGGAGAAAAACTTGGCTTTCGGTAACGCACTCCGTTTCGCCGAATTGGCGGGCACATACACAAGTGAATCAAAAAATAAAGCAAAAAAATAAAGAAAAAGAATAAAAACCGGCCGCTTTTTTGGAAGCCCCAGCGCTAATCCTTCTGGCTTTTTGCCAAGGCCCTGACCTTTGCTGTCTTAACGCGCTGTTCTAAGGGATAAGTGCATGAAGATTGCCACCTATAACGTGAATGGAATTAACGGTCGCCTGCCTGTATTGCTAGCTTGGCTTAAGAATGCCGAGCCCGACATCGTGTGCTTGCAGGAGCTCAAAGCACCGCAAGACCGGTTTCCGGCCGAGGCCCTCACCAAAGCCGGTTACGGCGCTATTTGGCACGGGCAGAAGTCATGGAACGGGGTTGCCATCCTGGCAAGGGGCCAAGCGCCGTTGGAAACGAGGCGCGGCCTGCCGGGCGATCCAGCCGACCTGCATAGCCGCTATATCGAGGCCGAAATATTGGGCATCAGGATCGGCTGCCTCTATTTGCCGAATGGCAATCCGGCGCCGGGCCCGAAATATGATTACAAATTAAAATGGTTCGGACGCCTGACGCGCTATGCCAAAACCCTGCGGGCTAAAGATATTCCCGCGATCCTTGCGGGGGACTACAACGTCATGCCGACCGAACTCGACGTCTATAAGCCCGAGAGCTGGTTGGACGATGCTCTGTTTCGCCCGGAGGTGCGCAAAGCCTTCAAGATGCTCGAGGCGCAAGGCTGGGCGGACGCCGTCCGCATGCTGCACAAGGACGAGCGCATTTACACCTTCTGGGATTACTTCCGCAACGCGTATAACCGCAACGCCGGTTTGCGTATCGATCATTTCTTGCTGAGCCCGCATCTAGCTGGGCGCCTGGTCAAGGCCGGCGTCGATAAGGACGTCCGCGGGTGGGAAAAGACCAGCGATCATGCGCCTGTCTGGATCGAGTTGAAGGACCAAAAGAGCCGGCATGCCAAGAGCAAAACCGTTTAGGACACGCCCATGCCTTCACGCGTCATAAAATCCTTTCACTATGATCCCGGCCGTCAGGAGCTCCACATCACGTTCCAGTCTGGCCACCGTTACGTTTACAGCGCCGTGCCGCCCGCCAAGGTCCAGGATCTGAAAGCGGCGTATTCGAGGGGCGGATATTTCCAGCGGGAAATTCGCGACCATTTTGCTTACAGGCGCGCCGACTGACCCTTGCTCTAAGCTTTTGGAACCAGACTTTTTTTCTCACGGAACCAGCGCTCATCTTCTTTTTCGATGCGTCTGTCGAGAGCATCCCGTTCCTCATTCAGAAGATCCACAGCCGCCGTATGCCGCCGTTCCGCTTTCTCGTAAGCGGCAACCCTCTTTTGTTGCGTGATCGCTTGTCGCCGCGCGGCAGCTTTGGCCTGCCGCTCTTCCTTGTCTCCGCGCCTTTTTGAAAGCCTGTCTTCGGTCTTTGGGCTATCAGGCGCGGAGGCTGCCGACGAGGATCGTCGCGGCACAGCGACTTTAGGAAGTGGAGCGTTTTCCGAAAATGCGCCCTTGCTACCAACGGGCCGCTTCAAAACCACGCCCGGCTTTGCCG
>JALYJG010000155.1 GCA_030775365.1 Pseudomonadota bacterium | reverse complement strand
ATATTGATCGGCGCCGGGACAGTCGTTCAGGTCAGTGATGTCGCCCGCGTGGGTGAGGCGGGGGCGCAAATGATCCTCGCGCCGAATACGGACACCGAGGTCATTGCGGCGGCATCGCAGCGCGGCATGGCGGTCGTGCCCGGGTTCTTGACGGCGACTGAGGCGTTCAGCGCGTATCGCGCGGGCGCTCGTTATCTTAAGCTTTTCCCTGCGGACATCCTGGGGGCAAATTACGTCCAGGCCATTCGCAGCGTCCTGCCGGTCGATGCGCGTATCGTTCCTGTTGGGGGCATCACCGTAGAGAATATAAGTGAGTTCCTAGCTGCGGGCAGTACGGCCTTTGGTATCGGTTCCCAGCTTTATCGGGCCGGGCGATCCGTTGAGGATGTAGCTCGGCGGGCGGAAGCCTATATCGCAGCGTTTAAGACCGATCGGCATTGATCAGTGCGCGACCAGACGTCCGATCCGCGCTAGACCTTCACAGACCGCAGTCTCATTATCGATGCTGGCGAGCACATCAAGCCCACTTTGATTGAGCGCGCGTTTATAGAACATTTGTCGGGCGCCGGCGTCGGCGATAAGGACCACCTGGGACAGACCCGGAAAGTAGGCCTGCGCTTGCTTAAGTTCATGGCCCATAAGAATGCCGGAGAGATAGGATCGCAGGCTAGCAGGCGGCGCTGTCGATAGCAGTTTTTGTGACCGAACCTGCCAGATGTCGGCCAGAAGATCCTGTCCCTCTTTGGCCAGCGCCATTCCGAGGTCGAACGAGTGCATATCGTCGGGTGCGTCACCTCGCGCACTCTCCTCCCTCAGCAGCAAAGACAGCGACCCACTCTCATGAAGCAGGCCATAGAGCTCACCAGAGGGAAGAGTATGAAACGCTCGGACGGCCCCGCTCTCGACATAGACCCATTTGCAGTGGGTTCCAGGAATGCAAAGCAAAGCATCGGAGAGGCCGAGATTGGCAAGAGCGCCGAGGGCCTTGACTTCCTCACTACGTATAACATCAAACCGTCCGTCGGTCTGACAAGTCGAGATGCCCGGAACAATCGCTATGTCGCAGTCCGGCAAACTCCCGCGCTGCTCTGGTGTCAGATGATAAAGACGCGCTGCCAGATCGTCGAAGCTGACGGGCAGGGGAGCAAAGGGGGTCGGAACCCAGCCCTCTCGGCTGCCCACCATGCCGCACATCAGCACCGAGGCTTTCGGCTTGCTGGTCAACCAGGCTGCGAGCTCTCTCTCCAAGAACGCGCTATAATCGCCGATGCGAGAAGAGGCCGAGGGGGCAAAGGATTTAAAGATACCTTGGCCCGCGAGATTGAGGCGCTGCACGGGTCGCCCGTTTTCCATAAAAAAGGCGCGAAAATTGGTGCTGCCCCAGTCTATCAGGATATCCATAGCTGTCTCATGTCCTCGTCGGTACAGGCGTGCGGGCTGCGGGCTTGCTGCGGAGAAGAAAGTGGAAACCAAGCGCCGTCATATAAGCAAAGACCGGGGCTAAAGAAAACCGGCGCGTTGTTGCAAACTGGAAATTAAGTTAGTTTTGGAACGGGCAGGGGATAGCTGTCCTGGGCACAGGCGCAAACGTTCCAGGTCCGCTCAATCGTCCGCGTCAGGTGCTGGGCCGGCGCCAAATCGATTGTGCCGCCTCACATGGCCGTGCGGCCTTTCCGGGCGCTCGAGGATCGTCGAGCCAATGCGCATCAGGCCACGCAGCGAAACTTCATCAGCGTTGACTTCCTGCGTAATCGTGCCACCGAAAAATCTGAAAGCCCGCCGATAAAGATCAGCCTTAGTCTCGGGATTGATGACGAGGGTGATTGGCAGGTTGCGACCGTAAATCCTCAGGCCATCGCTGACTTCATGGCCGATGACAACGCCTGAAAGCGCGCTTTTCTGATCAATACGCAGGTTATCGCCTGTCACAATGCCGGCGCGCACGCTTAAGAGACTTGTGGACAGCCCATAACCGCGCTCGGTAATTCCGAGGCCGGTCATAAACGATATGAGGTGCGGACCCTGGGTCTGCTGCGGTAGCGCGCTCGCTATTGAACTCGTCTGGACTTTACTGTCGTAGTCGAAATTCTCCCCCGTGCGGAAGGCAAAGAACGATTGAAACTCGTCGCCGCACATATGAGTCCATTGCGAGTGGGTGCCTGGCATACAGATCAAACGATCTTCTTTCGTCGGGTGCAGGTCATAAACGCCCACGGCCTTCGTCTCCTCACTGCGCATAACATGCTGCATGTTGACAGGGATTTTGACCATCTCCCCGTCGATTTCGAAGTATTTGGGTTTACTGTGATGCGTGTCCTTCAGCCCACTTATGATATAAATATCGCGCTCCTTCAGTACGCCCAAATGCGCCTTTGGGATTTTGTACAGATCAGAGGATAACGTCGGGATATCGACAGGGCAGGCCAGATACGGGGCCACAGACCATCCTTCTTTCGAGCCTATAACACCGCACATCACGACAGGCGCGCTTGGACTAGCGTCCAGCCAGTCGCCAATATATTCACGCATTTTCTCGGCGTATTTAGCACCCTTCCGTCGGTAATATTTCTGCGCTTCGACGTCATGGGGGTCGTCCACCGTCGCCGGTTTGCGCAAACTCTCGTCATTAAATATTTGCAGGCGGCGCGTGCCGCCCTCGGGTATGATCCGTTGATCGCGAACTTCGCCGTCCTTCACAAGGAAAAAACGAAGGGAGCTATTGCCCCAGTCCACGAGCACCAATTCACTGCTTTTTTTATCCGGCATGTAATGTTTCCTTGGCGAAACGCCAGCTATACCATGGCTTAGCCCGCCGTACAAAATAGTTGCAATAGGGGGGGTGATGGGCTGTTCGAGACGCGGGCGTTAGCCAAGCAGCCTTAATTCCATGCAGCGCCCTGAAGGCAGGCGAGCTGTAATTCGTAAGTTCTTGATAATGTTCATCCTTTATTGGGCTTGCTAGGGAGTTCCCGGGGTCTCGAGTTTGCCGTCTCTTGGCAGCATGGCCTTTTCCGACCATTCTTGGGACGAGCCATAACAAGGGGCCTATTATGAGGGAAACCTATTTGCAGATCCGGGGTGCGTTTCTTTCGGCGGCGCGAGACGCCGCAGTACCTGTCATCTCCTACGAAATGCCTAACCACCGGGGCAACAGCTGTAATGAAGTTCTAGCGACCGATGTCGCACTACTGGGCGAGACAGAGGCAACGACGGTTGTTGTCGTAACCAGCGGCGCGCATGGCGTGGAACTTCCGTTCGGCTCGCGACTGCAAAGAGCGTGGCTTTCAACTGCGCAGGAGCTCTGCGCCGAGCACAACCAGGTTCGTTTTGTGTTTGCGCATGCGCTCAACCCTTTTGGTGCGGCGTATGGCCTGCGGACCGATCAGGATAACATCGACGTCACCCGGAACTTTGTAGACTTTAAAGAGCCAAGACCGCTATCGGTGGGCTACCGCGCGATTGCGGATGCCCTTGCGCCTGTTGATCTAGGAGCCGCGTTCCGAGCGAAGTCGTGGGCCAAGATGCTGCACTACGCGCTTGTCACCAACAGCATGGGTGAATTCACGCAAAACCTCGCGGGCGGGCAATACGAGTTTCCGAAGGGCCTTTATTATGGGGGCGACGCACCGTCGTGGAGCCGGATAACCTGGGAGAAAATCATTCATGATCATGTCGACGACAAGTATATCCAAACGCTGTGGCACCTGGATCTGCATACAGGCACCGGAGCACGGGGCCAATTGCAAGTCTTGATCAATAACGACAAGGACAGCTCCCTTTATAACAGCTTGAACCCGGTGTGCGAACCCGCTCGAACCGGTGATAGAACTGCCACCGATGGACCCAAGCCCACGAACCTCGTTCGGGCCTCGACAACGGGTGATATCGTCGATTTCTGGCCGCGGGCGGGTCTTTCGAGACCCGTGAACATTGTTCCCGTCGCGCTCGAAGTGGGGACGTCAAAACTTCCGGGACCCTTCAATGGGATGGATGTCCTCGACTCTATGATCAAACGTAACGCACTGAGCCAAAACTTCCACGACCGCCACCCGTCCACCGAAAAAATTATCGAAACCATGCGGGACACTTTTGATCCACAAGATAGGAAGTGGCAGGCTAGCGCGTTTCGTCAAGGCCAGGAGTTTTGGGACCGCCTTATCTCACAAGTCGCGCCGAAATAAGCCTTGTGATTGCGACGCCGTCCCGGCATCCTTTGTGCCGAAACAGAGGTATCAGGTTATGCATGGAATTCTTGTTCTTATGGGCGTTATAGCCGTTCTCATTATTCTTGTGCACATCGTTTTTAAAGTCATTAAGTTTACCGTGATTGTGTTTGTGCTCGGTGCCGCCTTGGTCGCGTTGATCTATGTTTTTCAGCAATATTTTGGCATCGATTTAATCGCGATAATGACTGGACCGCATGTCACCGGCGAAGCTGCGTTTTTGCGGCTCTGCTAGGGACCACTAGCCCTTCCTGAGAGCGCCACTGAGTAACGCTGGTACAGCCCAGCATAACCGACGCGGACAGGACGTGACGGGCTGCCATTGGCGTCACTTCCTAGCCTTGGGCAATACAGCCGTCCAGATAGCGAGCTTGGCGTCGTAGCTCAACCGTGCGTGAGCGGGACTGGGCGAGGGGACACGGGCATAGCGCAAGGAATTCCTGAGCCCGGGCAAGACGCTTTTTTTATAGAGACGTTCTGCTGTTAGGCTGTCGAACACGACGAGCGTAATAGTCGGATAGGCGCGGTAGAACGCCGCAAAATCGTTAACGACTTCATTTTCGATATTGGCATCCATACTGCCTGGCCGGACGCAAGCCTGAAGGACATCCCACACCGCGAGGCCTTGTTGCATGAGAATGGTGAGGCGTTGTTCATAGGGCAGCGCCTGATGCGCACCGTAAATATGTCCCATAAATTTCCAGAACTGATTCTGGGGATGAGCATAATATTGGTTGGCTTCAAGTGATTTTGCCCCAGGCATCGTGCCGAGAATGAGCGTGTGAGGCTCCGGTGCGACAATTGGCGGAAAGGCTGTGATCACTTCGTTCATCGGCTTCTTCTCATTATCACTTGGTAGTAACCTTCATGAGCACTCAGTCCTTGTTAAGCTGTCAAAACGTGCGCCAACAGGCGTTTTTTGTCATCGC
>JALYJG010000154.1 GCA_030775365.1 Pseudomonadota bacterium | reverse complement strand
GCCCAAAGCAACGCAGGAAAGCGGGTCTTCAGCCACGGAAACGGGCAATCCCGTGGCGTGGCGCAGGACGAGGTCCAGATTACGCAGCAAGGCCCCGCCGCCCGTGAGTACGATACCCTTGTCAACGATGTCGGCGGCAAGCTCGGGCGCTGTATTTTCTAATGCAACCTTTACAGCCTCCATGATGGCGCTGACGGGTTCGGCCAGGCTTTCGGCTACCTGGCGCTCAGTGATCACGATCTCCTTCGGCACGCCATTCATGAGGTCGCGGCCTTTGATCTCGGTCATGCGACCTTCGCCGTCTTCCGGCGGGCAGGCCGAGCCGATTTCCTTTTTGATACGCTCGGCCGTACTCTCCCCGATCAGCAGATTGTGATAGCGGCGAATGTAATTGATGATCGCTTCGTCCAGTTTGTCGCCACCGACGCGCACCGAGCGCGAATAGACGATGCCGCCCAGAGCGAGTACGGCCACCTCGGTCGTGCCGCCACCGATATCAACGACCATGGAGCCGGTTGGCTCAGTCACGGGCAAGCCCGCGCCTATCGCGGCCGCCATGGGTTCCTCGATCAGGAACACACTACGCGCACCGGCGGACTCGGCCGACTCTTGGATCGCGCGCCGCTCGACCGCCGTCGATCCCGACGGCACGCAGATGATAATCTGCGGGTTCGCAAAACTGCGGCGGTTATGCACCTTGCGGATGAAATGCTTGATCATTTCTTCGGCCACGTCGAAATCGGCGATGACGCCGTCGCGTAACGGGCGAATGGCTTGTATATTTCCCGGCGTGCGGCCGAGCATCATCTTCGCTTCGTCCCCCACGGCAAGCACATGGCGACGGCCCTTGTTATGCGCGATGGCGACGACCGACGGTTCGTTGAGAACGATGCCGCGCCCCTTGACATAAACGAGGGTATTGGCAGTACCGAGATCGATTCCCATATCCGCCGAAAGCAAACCCAACAGATTTCCAAACATGTTTTTGTTCTACCTGTTTTATCCAAAGAAGCGAGGGAGTTAACGGGTCTTTCTGACACCGGAACACTTCCGGCGCAAGGCCGACCTGAAGGCTTCAATCGCGTGCGCTCTCTTGCAAAATAGGCTCTCCGGCCTCATGGTGCAAGGAAGAAGATGTCTTGGATACAGGCGGATTCATGTCCTTCTTACCGGAACTGATCATCTTTTCGCAAATCGTCGTAATCGATGTTTCCCTGGCCGGCGACAACGCGATCGCCATCGGCATGGCGGCGTCAGGCCTGGCCGCCGAGCATCGCCACCGGGCGATCGTCCGCGGCATCATCATCGCCGCGCTGCTGCGCGTTCTGTTCGCCATATTCGCCGTCAAGTTGCTGCATGTCGTCGGTCTTTTGGTCATTGGCGGGCTACTCCTGCTCTGGGTTTCCTGGAAAATGTACGAGGAGATCCGCCGGGTCCAACTGGTCCTGGCCAAGAAAGCCGGCAAGATTGCTGCGACGGCGGCCGAGCCTTTACTGCCCCACAAACAGTTATCGGCCGCGATCTTGCAGATAGCGATTGCCGACATCTCGATGTCGCTCGACAATGTTCTTGCCGTGGCCGGCGTGGCGCGCGACCACCTGATCGCCCTGATCTTCGGCCTGACGCTTTCGGTCATCCTTATGGGCCTGGCGGCGGCGGTCGTCGCGCGCATCATCACCCGGCATCGCTGGGTGGCGTGGGCGGGACTTCTTATGGTTCTTTATACGGCGCTGAAAATGATATGGGACGGCTCGCAGGACATTGTCCTGGCCTTACGCTGATATCTTCTTTCCCATGTCGAGGAACTTTTCGCGGCGTTTAGCCAGCAAGGTCTTTCGGTCTATGCCGGTAAGCTCTCGCAATTCACCGGCGATCACCTCGCCGACCTTCGCGATCATCTCATCAGGCTTGCGGTGCGCGCCGCCGAGCGGCTCCGGAATAATTTGATCGATGATGCCGAGTTGCAGCAGATCCTTGGCCGTGATGCGCAGCGCCGCGGCCGCTTCGGCCGCATGTGCACCGCTTCGCCAGAGGATTGACGCACAACCCTCGGGTGAGATCACGGAATAAATGGAGTGTTCGAGCATCAGGACGCGGTCACCGGCCGCGATCGCGATCGCCCCGCCTGAGCCGCCCTCACCGATGACGCACGCTACCAGAGGAACACCTACCGAGAGGCAGGTCTCGATCGAGCGCGCAATCGCCTCCGCCTGGCCGCGGGCCTCCGCGTCAACGCCCGGAAAAGCGCCGGCGGTATCGATAAAAGTGACTATGGGCAGACGGAACCGCTCGGCCAAAAGCATCAGGCGCTGGGCCTTGCGATAGCCTTCGGGCTTAGCCATGCCGAAATTATGTTTGATCCGGGTTTCGGTGTCATTGCCGCGTTCATGGCCGATGAGCATGCAGGCCTGGCCGGCTATCCGCCCGAGCCCGCCGATAATGGCCTGGTCGTCACCGAAAGCGCGGTCGCCTGCCAAAGGAATGAAATCCTCGGCCAAACCATGGATGTAATCCAGGCCGTGGGGCCGGTTGGGATGCCGCGCGACTTGCACCTTTTGCGCCGGGGTCAGTTTGCCGTAAAGTCCGCGCAGCTGCTTGTCGACCTTATCTTGCAAATTCCCGATTTCATCGGCGATGTTAACACGGCCCCCGTCCGAAATATGACGCAGCTCGTCAATCTTCGCCTCGAGATCGGTAACGGGTTTTTCAAAGTCCAGAGTGTGCATCGCTCAGCATCAAAAGAGTTGCGGGTGTCGGATGATAGGTGAAACCGGGCCCCAAAGGCAAATCCCGGTTTTGGACTTATGACCCGCAATCGGGTAAAACTTGGCGTGGTTAGGGCTGGGTCCAAGACATGTGGTATCGTTTCGCATCTCGTTTAAATCATGGGCAAAGGAGCCCCCTTCCCGCTTTGGGAATCAACCTGGTGGGTGAACGCCTATTGTTACGCGCCGGAGACCCGGGCGACTGGAGCAGCTGGCGCAAGCTGCGGGAATTGAGCCGGGAATTCCTAGTCCCCTGGGAACCGCGCTGGGCCGCCAACGCATTAACCTACGGGCATTTCTGCAACCTACTGCGAAAAAACTGGCGCGATTGGCGCCAGGGCAAAGGCTATGCGTTCATGGTCTTTTTGCATGACGGCGTCAGCAGGGAAGGCCCGCTCGTGGGTGGCATCACCCTCGGCGACATACAACGCGGTATCGCCCAGAAGGGGACGATTGGCTATTGGATGGGTCAACCTTATACCGGCCGGGGTTATATGACTGAAGCGGCGCAGCTCGTCTGCGACTTCGCTTTTGACACTCTTAGGCTTAACCGCATCGAAGCCAGCTGCCTACCCCGGAACCTACCGAGCAAGAGCCTGCTCAAGCGGCTGCACTTCGAGGAAGAGGGCTACGCCAAATCCTACCTGCAGATCAACGGCCGATGGGAAGATCACCTGCTTTGGGGCAAGACCAAATAGGCATAACCACACGCCATCCCCGCAAAGGGAATGGCGTGTTCATTCAAAACCTTTGAGTGGCTTGCGGGCATCGACTAATCGCTTTCGTCGGCCTTATCGTCGGTCTCGGCGGTTCCCATCATGGCATCCGCAACGAGCCCAGCATTCGCACGGACCTTATTTTCGATAGCGGCCGCCATTTGCGGATTGTCGCGCAGGTACTGCTTGGCATTCTCACGCCCCTGCCCGATACGAGTACCGTCATAGGAGAACCAGGCGCCGGATTTTTCAACCACACCGGCCTGCGAGCCCAGATCGATCAATTCACCGAGCTTGGAAATGCCTTCACCATACATGATGTCGAACTCGACAACGCGGAACGGCGGGGCCAGCTTATTCTTAACGACCTTGACGCGTGTCTGATTGCCGACAATCGTTTCCCTGTCTTTGATTGCGCCGATACGGCGGATATCGAGGCGGACAGAAGCGTAGAACTTAAGCGCGTTACCGCCTGTCGTGGTTTCCGGATTGCCAAACATAACCCCGATCTTGAGGCGGATCTGGTTGATGAAGATCACCATGCAGCGCGATTTTGAAATGGACGATGTCAGTTTGCGCAGCGCCTGGCTCATTAATCTGGCCTGCAACCCCATATGGCTGTCGCCCATCTCGCCTTCGAGTTCAGCGCGCGGCACGAGAGCGGCTACGGAATCGACCACCAGAACATCGATAGCGCCCGACCGCACCAGCGTATCGGCAATTTCCAAAGCCTGCTCACCGGCATCCGGCTGCGAAATCAACAGCTCGTTGACGTTAACCCCGAGCTTGCGGGCATATTGGGGATCCAGAGCATGTTCCGCATCGATGAATGCGCATGTGCCGCCATTCTTCTGGGCTTCGGCAATGACATGCAGCGCAAGCGTAGTTTTTCCGGAGCTTTCCGGGCCATAAATCTCGACGATACGACCCCGCGGCAAGCCGCCCACGCCCAAGGCAATATCCAGCCCGAGCGAGCCGGTGGATACGGTCTCGATTTCAGCCACTTCACCCTTGCCGAGCCTCATGATGGAGCCCTTGCCGAAGGCTCTTTCGATCTGCGTCAGGGCTGCGTCAAGCGCCTTGCCGCGATCGCCGCCATCTTTGTCCTTGGCTTCTTTTTCGACGACTTGGAGATTGGGGCTACGATTATTGCTCATTAAAGGCTCCTTAAGGTTGGAAAGGAACTGGAGGGGGCGGAAACAGATTTCGTTTCCTGTTTGTTCTCATAACTCAACAGACCGAGTCTTGGCAAGTTCTATTTTTGTTCTTTTTGATTACTTCGCGACAGGGTAAAATAGTATCAAGTTAAATCAATAGGATAACGCCCAAAGGCGTCAGCCTATTTTCTTGAGCCCTTCTGCGGCCTTGTTCTCGAGAGCATTGCTGACAGCATCCCCCAGGGCATCACCCGTCGTGTTGAGCTGACTCAGGATTTGCTGCAGAGACCCCATAAGCTCTTCCCCCTGCATTTTAAGGGATACGCGCATACGATCCGCCCGCTGCTGCATTTCGTCGATGGACTTATTCATCAACTGAACCTGCCCATGGGCCTCGCCGACCCCGCGCGTCAAGGATTGCGTCTGGTCGGTGTAAATCTGGCCAACGCCGCGCAGGATCCCGGCCGCTGTCTGCGAGCTGCTGGTCAGCGTATGCGCCTGTTGCTGGATGGACTCGACAACTTCATTCAGCCGTTCGACGGCTTGCTGACTGACATTCGTCGCCAAGGCACGTCCGTCTTCGAGACCCTTAGCG
>JALYJG010000153.1:3600-5295 GCA_030775365.1 Pseudomonadota bacterium | reverse complement strand
GGTCAGCACATCGGCCTTGGAAACCACACCGGCATTGTACTGATTCTGCACAATCTTGAGGATCTTCTCGTCGTCGTGGACCGTGCGCGACAGCAAATCCTTTAACACATCCTGCAAACGCAACTCAAAATAGTCGGTTGCCAAGAGCGCCTGGGCCGAGAGGCGTGCCGAGCCCAGATCCGCCAGGGTCGCCTCGGCATTGGCCTGATCGCTTTCGACGGAGCGGCGGATGCGTCCCCACACATCTGGGACCCAGCTGGCCGAAGCGTTGGCACTGTACGTCGTGACACTGGGTTTGGTGGTTGACCTGTCCGGCGAGCCAGAACCGACAGCCGAGCCATTCAAGGTCAGTGAGGGGAACAAGGTAGCCCGCGTCTCTTCGACCACCGCACTCGCTTGCCGATAAGCGGCCTCGGCAGCCTTGAGATTTTGATTGGACACGTCTACTTGCGCTTCCAGGTGATCGAGCAAGGCATCGTTATAAATCGACCACCACGCGCCGCGGTCAATCACGTCATGAGGCTGCGCCAGCTTCCAATCACCGAATTCTTTATACGCCGCCGTCGTTTCGACGCTTGGGCGCTTATAGGACGGTCCCACCTCACAGGACGGCAAAAGCGCCAGAAGGATGAGAGTGTGTCCGAGGTTCAACCGCCGCATGCACGCTCCTAGCTCAAGCCTCTGTCAATGGCGCCCGACGACGGGCACTGTACCACAACCGAAAACGATCAAGATAAAGATAGATCACAGGTGTTGTAAACAAAGTGAGCATCTGGGAGACCGCCAGTCCGCCGACGATCGCTATGCCTAAGGGCCGCCGCAGTTCAGAGCCCTCACCGAACCCGATCGCCAGGGGCAAGGCGCCGCACAGGGCGGCCAATGTCGTCATCAGAATAGGACGAAAGCGCAAAAGGCAGGCGCTGTAGATGGCCGCGCGCGTGTCCAGGCCACCGACCCGCTCCGCATGCAACGCAAAGTCTATCATCATGATAGCGTTCTTTTTAACGATGCCGATAAGTAGGATCACGCCTATCATGGCCATAATGCTGAATTCTGTCCGGCAGACCATCAACGCCAACACCGCTCCGACCCCGGCCGATGGCAGAGTCGAAAGGATGGTGATGGGATGGATCAAGCTTTCGTATAAGATACCCAAGACGATATAAACCGCCACCAACGCCGCCAGAATGAGCAGCGGCTCGTTGGCGAGGGAGGACTGATACACCTGCGCAGTGCCCTGAAAACTGCCATGGATACTTGAAGGCAGGCCGATTTTCGCGGACGTCGCCGCGATGGCTTGAGTGGCGTCGCTGAGGGACAAACCCGGAGCAAGATTAAACGAGATCGTCGTCGCCGCGAAATGCCCCTGATGATTGACCGTGAGCGGTGTTGCACCCGGAGCGAAACTGCTGAAAGCCGCCAGCGGGATCATTGTTTCAGTCCGCGTACTCACAGCAGCACCAGTCGAAGTGCTGCCACGACCGACCACGGTGATTGCGTTGGCGCTGGCATTGCGGGCCGGATCATCGGCCACCCCTCCGGATGTGGGCCCACCGGTTTGCCGACCGACAAGCGTCGTGCCGGCTGCGGGATTCGTGGCTTGCGTCCTGTTCAGGGCCCCGCCGGCCGTACTCACATACAAATCCTTCAGCGTCTCCGGGCTTTGCCAAAACTCCGGGGCCACCTCCATAATCA
>JALYJG010000153.1:0-3590 GCA_030775365.1 Pseudomonadota bacterium | reverse complement strand
CACGTGATACTGATTGAGCGGATTATAAATCACCGATACTTGCCGCTGACCGAAAGCATCGTAGAGCGCGTTGTCAATCTGACTCATTTTCAGCCCCAGCCGTGCCGCCGTATCGCGGTCAACGACCAGATCGGTTTCAAGTCCTCTGGTTTGTTGATCAGAATTCACGTCGGCCAGAGCTGGATTTACCTGCAGAGCCGCCGTCAGCTTTGGGGCCCATTCCTGCAGCTCCTGCAGATCATCCGCTTGCAAGCTATATTGATACTGCGCGGCACTGGCCCGGCCCCCAGTGCGGATGTCCTGCGCCGCCTGAAGGAACAAAGCTGCGCCCGGCACCTGCGCCAATTTCGGTCGCAATCGGCTTATAACCTGGTCAGCCGAGATCTTGCGCTGCGCCAGGGGAGTAAGGGTGACGAATATGGCGCCTGAATTGGTCTGGCCGCCCCCTGTAAAGGCGGCAACCCCCTGCACCGCCGGATCGGCCTTTACGAGCGAAACGAATTGCACCATTTTTTGCTTCATCGACTGAAACGAGATGCTTTGATCCGCCTGCACCCCGCCGGTCAACTGGCCGGTATCTTGTTGGGGAAAGAGTCCTTTGGGTACCATGACGAATAGATAAATGTTCAGAATGACTGTGGCCAGGAGGAGAAGCATCACAAAAGGACCGTGATCAAGGGACCAGATCAAGGCCCGGTCATAGGCACGCTGCAGCCGAATAAAAAAGCGCTCACTCTTTTCGTAAAAGCGTGTCAAAACGCTGCGCGTGCCGGCGGCGCCGGGCCGAACCTCCCGTTTCAGCAAAAGTGCGCACATCATCGGCGTCGTTGTCAGCGACACCGCCAACGACACCAAAATTGCGACCGACAAAGTCACGGCAAATTCGCGAAACAGGCGGCCGACGAGACCGCCCATGAGCAACAGCGGAGTAAATACGGCGACCAGGGACAGGCTCATCGACAGAACAGTGAAACCTGTCTCTTGTGCCCCCAGCAACGCCGCATGAACGCGGCTCATGCCGGCCTCGAGATGACGGGTGACGTTTTCCAAGACAACAATGGCGTCATCCACGACAAAGCCGGTTGCCACTGTTAAGGCCATCAAAGAGAGATTATCGAGGCTATAGCCCAAAAGATACATCACACCGAATGTACCGATCAACGACACCGGTACCGCCACGCTCGGGATTAAAGCGGCCCGCCCGTTGCGTAGGAAGGCGAAGACAACAAAAACAACAAGTGCAATCGAAATGCACAGCGTTCGCTCGACATCGCGGAGCGAGGCCCGAATGGTTGTGGTACGGTCGAGAGCAATGGCGAGATCGATGGAGCTTGGTATTGAGGCCTTCAACTGTGGCAATAACGACTTCACGCGGTCCACGGTCTCGATAATATTGGCGCCGGGTTGACGGAAGAGAATGAGCACAACCGATGGCAACCCATTGTAGAACCCCTGGTTGCGTAAATCTTCGACCGAATCCGTAACGATTCCAATGTCGGACAGTCGCACAGGCGCGTTATCACGATAGGCAACAATCAGATCGCGGAAATCCTCGGCGTGCCTGGCCTGGTCATTGGTATAGATCTGGAAATGCTGACCGTTTTGTTCGAGAGCACCTTTGGGGCTGTTGGCGTTGGCGGCTGCTAAGGCGGCCCGCACGTCTTCGAGACCGATACCGTATTTGAAGAGCGCCCGAGGGTTCAGTTCGGCGCGAACGGCCGGCAAGGAGCTACCGCCGATATTGACCTGTCCTATTCCTCGAACCTGCGAAAGCTTTTGCGCCAGCACCGTGGAGCCCGCATCATAGATTTGCCCAGGCGTCAGAGTCGCGGAGGTCATGGCCAAGATCATGATCGGCGCATCGGCCGGATTTACCTTCCGGTACGTGGGGTTACTTTTGAGCGCCGCCGGCAAATCGGCACGAGCGGCGTTGATCCCCGCCTGCACGTCGCGCGCCGCGCCATCGATATCGCGATCGAGACCGAATTGCAGGGTGATCCGCGAACTGCCGACATTGCTTGATGACGTCATCTCGGTGACATCGGCGATCTGCCCGAGGTGACGCTCGAGCGGGGTGGCAACGCTGGTCGCCATGGTTGCGGGGCTGGCACCCGGCAATGACGCCTGAACGGAAATGGTCGGAATATCGACCTGTGGGAGGGGCGCGACCGGCAGCAGAAAGAACGCGACCGCGCCCGCGAGCGCTACGCCGACCGTCAACAGCGTCGTTGCCACGGGCCGGCGAATAAAAGGCTCAGAAAGGTTCATCCCGCTTTGCCTCCCCCGCCATCCGGGCCCCGGCGCCGGCGTTATCACCCCCCTCAGCGCGGTCGCTATCAACACCATCGGCATAGCGGGGGCGACGAAAGCGACGCGCTAGCTTGTCGAACTCGAGATAAATGACAGGGGTCGTGAATAAAGTGAGGACTTGGCTCACGATCAGACCGCCTATGATACTGATCCCGAGCGGATGTCGCAGTTCCGAGCCGACCCCGGTGCCGAGCATAAGCGGCAACGCACCCAGCAGCGCCGCCATCGTCGTCATCATGATCGGCCGAAAACGCAGTAGCGCTGCTTTGTGAATAGCATCCCGCGGCTTATTGCCTTCCACCCGCTCGGCCTCAAGCGCAAAATCGATCATCATGATCGCGTTCTTTTTGACGATACCTATCAGAAGAATAATCCCGATGATGCCGATAATCCCGAGATCATCCCCGGCAACAATAAGGGCTAGCAGCGCGCCTATACCCGCCGACGGCAGCGTCGACAGAATTGTGACCGGATGGATGTAGCTTTCGTATAAAACGCCGAGAACGATATAAACTGTAATGATAGCGGCGAGGATGAGGAGCAACTCACTGCCTAGGGAAGCTCGGAACGCGAGGGCAGCGCCCTGAAAGCGGGTTATAACACTTGTCGGCATATCCATCTGCGTCTGGGCCGCCTCGATCGCGGCTACCGCATCGCCGAGCGCGACGCCGGGGGCGAGATTGAAAGAAATCATGGCCGACGGAAACTGGCCGAGATGGTTGATTTCAAGGGGGGAGGCTTGCTCCTTGATCGTTGCCAGACTCGTCAGGCGCACCTGCCCCCCGGCGCTCGAGGGCAGGTAAAGCGATTCTAGAACCTCGCGCGTGGGCTTGGCGTCGAGAATGACGCGATACTGATTGGATTCGGTAAAAATCGTCGAGATAATGCGTTGACCGAAAGCGTCATAAAGTGCGTTGTCGATGGTGGCGAGGGTGATACCAAGGCGGCCTGCCGTATCGCGGTCAATCTCGAGGTAGTCCGAAAGCCCCTGCTGTTGCAAGTTGCTAGCGATATCCTCGATCTCTGGCAGGTTGCGTAGGCGCTCCACAAGTTTTGGTGTCCACAGAGCCAGCTCCTCCGGATCCGCATCTTCCAGAACGAAATTGTACTGCGTCCGGCTCACCGTGGTATCAATTGTCAAATCCTGAACCGGCTGCATGCAGAGCGAGATGCCGGGAACGTTTTTCGTTTCCTTCGTCAGGTGGCGTATGACCGCGCTGGCGTCACGGCTGCGGTGGTCATGGGGCTTGAGATTGATCAGGAACCGCCCGCTGTTGAGC
>JALYJG010000152.1 GCA_030775365.1 Pseudomonadota bacterium | reverse complement strand
CCATGGAGTAGAGCGAAGCCCATAGATCGGTATCCGCTTTACCGTCCGTATAGGCAAAGCCCGAGCCCCAGGCCAGGGCGTTACAGACCATGGATTTCAGCCCTTCGGTTTTACCCGAACCCGTCGTGCCGAGATAAAGGATATGGGTGCGGGCATCTGTGTTGGTCAGCCATAATTCCTTGCCGGAATCGTTGTGGTCGGGGTCGGAGACGTTGCCGAGGAACAAAATGCCGTCCGAATGGCCGCCTGTCGTCCGGCCGGGGGGCGGATTGTGCGGATCCGGAATATTGGCGTAGCGGGGCAATTTGAACGTCAGCGCAAAAGGACGGCGTGTACCCCAGCGAAAATACAGTAAAGTCAGCAGAATAAGCAGGTCTTCATAGCCGGCGACTCGTGAGACATTGAAAATCAACAAGCCGCACATGCCGAGCGCCACCATCGACATCGTGCCGGTGTTGCTCATAAATTCGCCGACCTGCACCGAAATCGGCCGGACGTCGCGGAGCATGGCGCGTTGTTTGACCTGATGTTGTGGGAGAATGACGGGCATGGACAGGGCTCCTTAGGAAGCGGCGGCGGCGCAAAAATGACTAAAAATTTGTAAGGTCGTTATTCTACCGGATCTTTCTTCAAAAGTCTTTACGAACTTGGTCTCTGGTTAACGGAAAGTTAAATCAATCTGGCCGAATTTAGGCCGGTAACTTGCCACGATTCCGGTGTGGCCGGCGAGCATAACGTGTTAAAAGAATTCGAAACCTGTCAATAAAATCAGGGACCTAACCACTCGCGCATGACCATAAACCTTGAAAGAGTAATGCCGGCGTCCCAGGCGGACGCGCATGCCGCGATCACGGCTGCGGCCGCTGTTCCCAACAAGACCACCTATACCGGTCTCTGGGCGCTCGGCGCCATGACGGTTCTTGGCACTCTTGCGATCATAACCCCTTATGTTCTCTCGGGCGTCGCGGCCGTCGTGACGAGCCTTGTTATCGCTTTATGCCTCTTTGGTACCGCCTGGCTGATCTGGTGGAAACTGTCCAATCCCCGGTCCGATTCCCGGCAGGAGGTTTTGCTGCGCGAGGCTTTTCACAGCGTGCTCACGCCACAGATCATCACGGATGGCTCGGGCGGGCTCCTGCTGGCCAACCGCGCTTTCCGGGGTTGGGTCGATCTCGGCGGCCAAAATGCCGAAGAAGCCTTGACGGCGCGCTTCTCGGCGAGCCCCGCTGTGACGGCCGAGTTTCAGCAGGTACGGGCGAGCCTCCATAAAGGGCAACCTGGGATCGCCGAACTTCCCATCATGCGCGGCGGCAAAGTCGTGGAGTGGCGGCGAATTGTCGCGCGGCCGATTGACGGTTTTCCGGATGTGTTCCATTGGCGTTTCGAGGATATCAGCGAAAGGCGGCGCATGGAAAAAGCCATGCGCGACGAGCAAAACAAGCTTTTGGACTTCATGGCGCATGCGCCTGTCGGTATCTATTCGGTCGACCAGCACGGCCGTTTCCGTTTCGTCAACCGCACTCTTGCCGAATGGCTCCAAGTAACGACCGACGAGCTCGTCAAGGGCGATGTACGCTTGCATGATGTGCTCGGGACGGCCCCTAAAGGCGTGCCCGCGCATGCCATCGCCGCTGGCGTCCAAGGGGAGTTGCGCGGCGAAGCCATTTTGCGCCGCCGCGATGGCCAGCTTTTTCCGGCGGCCATAACGCAGACCGTCGTGCTCGGCGATGACGGCAAAACCTTGCGCACGCGCTCGATCGTGCGTGATCTGTCGCCTGAGCGCGAATGGCAGCAGGCCTTGTCGGTCTCCGAATATCGCTTTCAGCGCTTGTTTGCCGAAGCGCCCATCGGGGTCTTGTTGCTCGACAGTCATTATGTGGTGATGGAGTGCAATCACGCTTTTGATGCCATCCTGAAGCGCCCCCATGGCGGCATCGTTGGCGCGGCTATGGAAGAGCTGATCACGCCTCGTGATCGACAGGCGACCATGACGCGTCTCGCCGAAGTGATGGGCGGCGGCGATCTCTCAAAGCCTTTGGAAGTCTCGCTGGCAGGCAGCCGGGAAATCATCTGCCAGATTTTCGTTAAGCGCTTCGGCCTTGTGAGTAACCCCGAGGCACCGGTCGAGCAGCAGGGGTTGATGCTCTACTTCATCGATGCGACCGAACAAAAACGCCTCGAAATACAATTTGTCCAGTCGCAGAAAATGCAGGCGATTGGCCAGCTGGCCGGCGGGGTGGCCCACGATTTCAACAATCTTTTGACGGCCATGATCGGTTTTTGCGACCTCTTGCTGCAGCGTCACAAGCCGGGCGATCAAAGTTTCAACGACATTATGCAGATCAAGCAAAATGGCAATCGCGCCGCTAACCTGGTGCGACAGCTTTTGGCCTTCTCGCGCCAGCAGACCTTGCAGCCGAAAGTCCTGAACCTGGTCGATGTGCTGTCGGAGTTGACCAATCTTTTGCGCCGCCTCATCGGCGCGGCCCAGGTTACGCTCAATATGGTGCATGGACGGGATGCGGGCCTCGTCAAGGTTGATCAGGGGCAGCTTGAGCAGGTCATTATCAACCTCGTCGTCAATGCGCGCGATGCCATGCCACAGGGCGGCACGATCGTCGTGCGCACGACAGGCGTGAAGCAACTGAAGGCCCAGCTGCGCGGTCAAGACGAGATGCCGCCCGGCGATTATGTCGCTATCGAAGTGACGGATGCCGGCATCGGCATTCCTCAGGAAAATCTCGCCCGCATCTTCGAGCCATTTTTCTCGACAAAAGAAGTGGGATCGGGCACGGGGCTCGGCCTTTCGACCGTGTATGGGATTGTGCGTCAGACAGGCGGGTTTATCGATGTGCGCAGCGAAGTCGGTCGGGGTTCGACCTTTACCGTCTACCTGCCGCTTTACAAAGAAGACGGTAAGCCGGTTGAAGCTCCAGTGCCGGCGACGCCCAGTGAGGATAAACCTGGCCCTGATCTCACAGGCGCCGGCACCATTCTTCTGGTCGAAGACGAAGATGCCGTCCGCGTCTTCTCAGGTCGCGCTCTGCGTAACAAGGGCTACAACGTGCTCGAGGCCCGCAGCGGTGAAGAAGCTCTTGCCATCCTCGACAAGGAAGGCGGCGACAAGATCGATCTCACCGTAACTGATGTCGTTATGCCGCAAATGGATGGGCCAACTTTATACAAACACATCCGTGAGCGCTGGCCGGATATGAAGGTCGTGTTTGTTTCGGGCTACACCGAAGATCGCCTGCGCGAACAGTTCACATCGGGCGAAGTGATCTATTTCCTGCCCAAACCATTTACCCTCAAACAGTTAGCCGGCAAGGTAAAGGAAGTTTTGGGCGAAACTTCAGGCTAGGGCTTAAACCGATCACAGATCTTATTGGATTTGCGTCCTGGGATGTTTTGCTGTTCAATCGAGGCTCGTGTCGAGGTTCGTGCAGGATTATGAGACCAGCAAAGCAAATAAAAGGGAGAACAATCAATGTCAGAAGATCAGATTAACGAGATCAAAGCAGAGATCGCTGCCTGGACTGCCCGGGTGGATGCGTTCCCAGAAGCGCATGCGCGTCTTAACGCCGGTACGACGCTTCTCGCCATGAGTCGCGAGGGCACGCCATGGCACGAGCATGGCATAGCGACTATTCTTAAACATGTGGATGCGCCCGAGCTTAGTTTCCCGGCGCGCTTAAATGCACTTGAGTGGGCTTTAGACGCTGCCTCGCCTGGCTCCGCGCTTGGAGTGCAGGCTAAATCGAAACTCGAAGAGGTATTGGCCGAAAAGCCAACTCGATTGCAAAGAGTTTCGAGAGCCGTCCGCAGCGCTTTGAGCATTTAAAACATTTCAGAATCTCGGAAGGGGTTCAGGCCTGAGGCAGTGACCGGCCAAAGGGCCTGGCTTTATTCAAGCGGAGAGCAATTTGGCCCGAATGGGTCGCGTTATGCCGCGTGATTCCGAGCCGAGAGAACAACGCTCAAAGTTAGGCGGGTGACCCGCTGCACCAAAAAGGACCACACTCTATCCAGACTGTGGTGCCACAATCTTGGAATACGGTGTGTCAGGAGCCGGGGGTGTATCCCGTATTCGGCTTTGATTGGTAGGTCACGCGCTTCGGCGGGACAGGTGTCGTTGCTAGGGAAGGTGTTTCACCCGCCCACGAAATGCCGTCACCCAATCCCACATACCCGCCGGGCTGCGATTTTTTCTGACTGGCATATGGCGTGGCCGAAAGGGAGGAATTCTCCCCCGCCCACGAAATATCGTCGCCCAATCCCACGAAACCGCCGGGTTGTGATTTTTGTTGGCTGGAATTGAGAGGCACGCTAGGACCGCGGCTTTCTCCCTGCCAAAAGATGCCGTCATCTAGTCCAACCACAATACTTTTTTCACTCTTTGTCGCGCTCATGAAAATATCCTCCAGATCCATCCTCAATTATTATGCCGAGAAGCTACCACAGGGGGAGGCGTCATCAAATAGTTTCAGCGTTAGCGGATACCTCGTGGAGGATCCGCGCGCTCAGGAGCATTGGGAGCTGAATATATGTGCGAACGAAAGTTTCGTGCCTTCTCCCTTTGACGGTGGCTGGCGGCGTGTGTGCAGCGCAACACGCCTGCCCCGGTAGGCAGAAGGCCGCCTTGCGTTTTTACGGCCTGATGCTAGAAGGCTTCCCATAACCAAGACAACTATTGCGAGGGTAAAATGGCTGACGAAAAGAAAATGAATGTTCTGTCCACGGTCGCGCCGATCACCGATCCGGTTGACCTGGTGCCAATTTGGGGCGTTTCGGAAGGTTTCTCGACAGGAGCCGTCGAAGCAGGAAAAAGACACGGTTCCGCTCCTACCTCTTCACAGTCCAGGCCTGTTGAGCCTACAGACGCTACTTGGTATGGGGCTTTAGGAATTCAGGCGCGCTCGCTCAAGCTGTAAAGCTCCGGGCTTAAAAGTAGTTTTGTCGTCCCGCAGCTTGTCGTCTAAGATCTTTACACCCCGGCTTTAGTGGCGTTAACTGGCGCTCTGCCCGTTTGCCATGCTATTAAGTGAAATGGAAATGCTTTAAACCCCTTATTTCGAGGGGTTTTTGCCCGGTATCTTTGCGGCAACAAAAACGGCGATAACCATGAGCCCTAACTTGTGTCTTTTAGTTGTGCGATGTTGCTACTAAAATGGCGGGTCCACGGTTGGAACGGGAGTTTGCAGGTCCATTGTTGATGAGTTTCGTAAAGTAAAGACATCTTTCCACAAAGAGGCAGATCATCGCTTCGGGCATCTCAAAAAGCCAAGTCGATGATTACAGCTG
>JALYJG010000151.1 GCA_030775365.1 Pseudomonadota bacterium | reverse complement strand
GCGTCCGGAGGCAGTGTTTTCCGCCTCAGGATCGTAGTTCCAACATAGCACGCCGCGCCTATCATGGCTGCCAGCCCGCCGCAGCGATGATGCCAGATGCGCCCGATGGTAGCGGCGGACGGATTTGAACCGCCGACCAAGGGATTATGATTCCCCTGCTCTACCGCTGAGCTACGGTGCCGCTAAACATGGTGTGCCATAGGCAGAGGGTGGTCTGCAAGTCAAGTTTCGAGCGCCGCCCCCCTTAGAACCTAATGTTTACGCGCCAGATAAGCGCCAGCTGTGGCACAAGGCAACGGCGCCAACAAAGCGATTATTCGAAACCAAAGAGGGTAAGCCGCAAGCAGCGGCAGGGCGATGAGAAAACAGACGATGCCGACCGCGATCCCGTGTAAACGGTAGCGCCGCCGGGCTATCCGCGCGGCGCTGTAGCCCCCGGCACCGAGAATTGCAGCGCCCAAGACGAGGCTCAGGCAAAGCATCCCGCCGCTCTTCATAAACACGGCCCCCTCAGCAGCGTCCATCCCCGAAAGGCGGAGCGCTATGCCGATGGCGAAGCCCGTAATGACCGATCCCAACACGTAAACACCCACGCCTGCTAGAAGCGCTCCCAGGTCGACCCCTTTAATTTTCAACGCCATAGTTTGAGCCTCGACGCTCTCAGTTGACTGTTCTATCTACCAGCTTGTTCTTAGCGATCCACGGCATCATAGCTCGCAGCTTTGCGCCGATCTTCTCAATGGGGTGTTCGGCAGCACGCTTACGCATCGCCTTGAAGCTCGGCTGCCCGGCCTGATTTTCAAGCATCCAGTCCCGAGCGAAGCGCCCGCTCTGGATATCATCCAGCACGCGCTTCATTTCGCGTTTCGTTTCTTCGGTTACAATTCGAGGACCGCGCGTGTAGTTGCCATATTCGGCCGTGTTCGAAATTGAGTAATTCATGTTGGCCAATCCGCCTTCATAGACCAGATCGACGATCAGCTTCACTTCATGCAGACATTCAAAATAGGCCATTTCCGGCGCATACCCCGCCTCGACCAGGGTCTCGAAGCCGGCCTTGATGAGGGCTTCAACCCCGCCGCAGAGGACCGCCTGTTCGCCGAACAGGTCAGTCTCGCATTCTTCGCGGAAAGAGGTTTCAATGATGCCGGCCTTGCCGCCGCCGATTGCCGATGCATAGGATAAACCCAAGGCTTTGGCCTGGCCGGACGCATCCCGTTCGACCGCAAGCAGGCACGGCACGCCACCGCCCTTTTGATATTCTGAGCGGACGGTGTGGCCGGGGCCCTTTGGCGCCACCATCAAAACGTCCAAATCCTCCCTTGGCTCGATGAGATTGAAATGAACGTTCAGTCCGTGCGCAAACATGAGCGCGGCATTCTTCTTCAGATTCGGCGCGAGACTTTCCCGATATAGGTCGGCCTGCAATTCATCCGGCGTCAAGATCATCACGACATCCGCCCATGCCGCGGCCTCGGCGGGGGGCATAACCTTAAATTGCACCTTCATCGCCTTTTCCGCGCTTTTGCTATTGGGGCGGAGGCCTATGGCGACATCACGCACCCCGCTATCGCGCAAATTTTGCGCGTGCGCGTGCCCCTGACTGCCATAGCCTATAACGGCGACCTTCTTGCTGCGGATCAACCCCAGATCCGCATCCTTATCATAATACACTTGCATGTTCGGTCTCCCGCAGGCTGGCTCGAAAGAGCTGATGAATTTAAATGTTATCGGCCGCGCCATCCGTCGGGAAAGGCACCGCAGGCAATGGGCACGGAATACTTAACACATCCTCGCCGCACGCCATAGCCACGCTGCCGGTGCGGGCGATTTCTATCGGCGCAAGATCTCCCAACTGCTCAATCATGCGCTCGATTTTATCCTGCCCCGATGTGATCTCAAAGATAATAGCGTTTTCGGTGGTGTCCGCAACGCGCGCGCCAAATCGACGGGCCACGAGCGTTGCTTCCTCCCGCTTGCCGGCGTCTCCAATCAACTTGATAAAGGCTAAAGAGCCTTCGACAAACCGCCCCTGCTCGGTGAGATTGATCACCTGGCGCACAGGCACGAGGCGCCCGAGTTGCGCTTTGATCTGATTAACCACCATCGGCGTGCCCGTCGTGACAATAGTGATGCGCGACAATCGAGCCGCCCGGTCGACTTCGTCCACGGTTAGACTCTCAATGTTGTAACCGCGGGCGGAGAAAAGCCCGATGACGCGGGCGAGAACCCCGGGTTCATTATCGACCATGACGGCAAAATAGTGCCGCGATATGACTTGTGCGGTCATGACATCTCCTTTGACATGCGTCGCTTGGCCTTTAGGCAAAGCGTCAGGGCCGCCGGAATGACCCCGAGAAGCCCACCTTTGAACAGGCTCAGCACGACGGTTAGAATGATGCCAGCGATATAGAGCGGCTTCATCCATGTTCGCCGTGCATAGAGGATCAGGCTATAGAGGGTGGTGCAGTAGAGCACCGCAACGACTTCTCCTGCTAGCATTGATACCTGCCGGATTTTTTCTGCATCCATGTCGGCCATAACGATAAACACGATTTTTCCTACGACCGCCAAAAGAATAGCAAGGGCGACAACGTGAAATAGATAAAACGCCACCCCGCCTTTCCAGCTTCGCGGCCAGTAAAAGTCAAAGACGGACTGGATGCCCTCGGGATATTTTTTGCGAGCCATAACCGGATCCTGGGCTGGTGCCTATTCCATTAAACCAGCATCATGCCATCTTTATCGATCGCCGAGCCAATGGGTTTCTCGTCGGGGCCAAGCAACATCTCGTTATGGTTCTTTCCGCTAGGTATCATAGGGAAACAGTTTTCCTTCGGATCCACGGCCACGTCGACGATCGTGGGGCGATCGGTAACTTTCATCATTTCAAGGATGACCTTATCGACGTCATCGGGCCGTTCGGCGCGCAGTCCCACACCACCAAAGGCTTCGGCAAGCTTCACAAAGTCAGGCAGCGCGGCCGTGTAACTCTGCGAATAGCGCCCGCCATGGAGCATTTCTTGCCATTGGCGCACCATACCCATCCATTGGTTGTTAAGTATGAAGACCTTGACCGGCAACCGGTATTGGACGGCCGTGGACATCTCCTGAATGTTCATGAGGATGCTGGCTTCGCCAGCAACATCCACCACCAGGGCCTCGGGATGCGCCATTTGCACGCCGATAGCTGCGGGCAGCCCGTAACCCATCGTGCCCAGACCGCCGGAGGTCATCCAGTGCCGCGGCTTTTCAAAACGGAGGAACTGCGCGGCCCACATCTGGTGCTGGCCGACTTCCGTGGTGATGTAGGTGTCGTGGTTCTTGGTCAACTCGCGCAAACGCTCAAGAGCAAATTGCGGCTTGATGACATCGGTGTTTTGCTTGTAACGCAGGCACTGCCGCTGCTGCCATTCCGCAATCTGCGCCCACCAGCGCGCGAGCGCATCAGCCCTCGGCTTATAGCTGCGGGTCTTCCAGACGTCGATCATAATAGCCAGCGTTTCTGCGGCGTCGCCGATGATGGCTATGTCGACCGCGACACTTTTGTTGATCGAGCTCGGATCGACGTCGGCATGGATTTTCTTGGAGCCGGGGGAAAAACCAGAAATTTTCCCCGTAATGCGGTCATCAAAGCGGGCTCCGATATTGATCATGACATCGCAATCATGCATCGCAAGATTGGCCTCATAGGTGCCATGCATCCCGAGCATGCCCAAAAACTGCTTGTCTGACATGGGGTAGCCGCCGAGCCCCATCAGCGTGCTTGTACAAGGATAGCCCGTCAGACGGACAAGCTCGGTCAGCAACTCGGCCGCGCGCGTGCCCGCGTTGATCACACCACCGCCGGTATAGAACACCGGTCGCTCGGCCGAGGCCATCAAGGCGACGGCCTTTTCAACCTGGCTGCGGTCGGGTTTAATACGCGGCTGATACGTGAATGTATGGGGGGCCGGCGCTTGATATACCCCTTCAGCGAACTGCACATCCTTAGGCAGATCGACGACCACCGGCCCGGGCCGGCCCGAGCGGGCGACGTGAAAGGCTTCGTGTATAACCTGCCCCACCCTGTTGGCGTCTTTGACGAGATAGTTATGTTTTGTGCATGAGCGTGTAATGCCGACCGTGTCGGCTTCTTGGAAAGCGTCGGTACCGATGAGATGCGTGGGCACCTGTCCCGTGAGGCAGACCACAGGAACCGAATCCAGCAAAGCGTCGGTCAAGCCCGTGACGGCGTTTGTGGCGCCAGGACCCGAGGTCACGAGAACGACGCCCACCTTCCCGGTCGAGCGTGCATAACCTTCGGCCGCATGCACGGCCCCCTGCTCGTGGCGCACAAGCACATGCGTGATCTGCTCCTGCTTGAACAGGGCGTCATAGATCGGCAATACAGCGCCGCCTGGATAGCCGAAAATCGTGTCAACGCCTTGATCAATAAGCGCCTGTACCACCATTTCGGCCCCGGTCATGGGCTTGGCTGCCGGAATCTTCTGAAAATTGGACACGGTATCGGCCTTCCGCGCGTCGGCGGGCAGACGTTTTGCTTCGGGTGCGGCAGCTTGTTTCATCGTCTTTTTCATTCGCATTCACGTCAAAGGGGGGTGACCATTGCATAGGACCCCGCAATGCAACAAGAACCTTCGGCCCGACTCGAGCCTTGCTCAAAAGAGCATGGCGGTTCACATATTTACCATATTAACCTCAACCAGAGGCATGCGTCAAATTCTTTCGTTTTTCTGAATTTCACGGCAACAATATTGCGCGGCCTGGCGGCGGCTCGGTCTTTGCTTGCAAAAGTGCTCGCAGAATCCGAAGTATAGCTTCGACCTGACTTTAACCCCCGCCACGTAAACCCGATGACCTGGACATCCGAGCAGTACACGGACCATTTTTCCTCGCATATTGAAAAGCTCAAGGAAGACGGCCGCTACCGGACCTTCGCCGTACTTGAACGACTTCGCGGTGACTACCCTTGGGCCCTTCTGCATTCGGCCGACGGAACGACGAAAAAAGTTACGGTTTGGTGTTCTAACGATTATCTCGGCATGAGTCAGCACCCCGTTGTTCTCGAGGCGATGAAGCTGGCTCTGGACCGATGGGGCGCGGGTTCCGGCGGCACGCGCAACATCGGCGGCACGGCCTATATTCACGCGCGCCTCGAGAACGAGCTAGCCCTTTGGCACGGCAAGCAGGCGGCACTTCTATTCAATTCGGGCTACACCGCCAATGAGGCCGCGCTTAGCGCGCTCATCAAACTGCTCCCGGGCGCAATAGTTTTCTCCGATTCCGAAAATCATGCCTCAATGATCGCCGGCATAAACAAGCA
>JALYJG010000150.1 GCA_030775365.1 Pseudomonadota bacterium | reverse complement strand
GCCTTGGGGCTGGCCCTACGGGCGCTCGATCAATTAGATCTTTTGGCGCAGAAGGACAGTATTACGCATCTTATCCTTACGACTTGCACGGGTTTCTATGCCCCCGGGCTTGACTTGCAAATCGTCGAACATTATGGCCTTCGCCCATCGGTCGAGCGCACAATTATAGGCTTTATGGGATGTTATGCGGCACTGAACGCCTTGAAGCTCGCGCGGCATATCGTGCGGTCAGAGCCCGCCTCGAAGATCCTCATTCTCAATCTCGAGCTATGCACCATTCATCTGCAGGAAACCGATAACCTCGAACAAGTGCTCTCCTTTATGATCTTCGCCGATGGGTGTTCGGCAAGTCTTGTGTCGTCGGAGCGATCCGGCATCGAACTGCAGAGCTTTACCTCAACCCTCATGCCCGGCAGCGCCGACCAGATCACGTGGCATATCGGCGGGTTAGGCTTCGACATGGTTTTGCTGGGCAAAGTGCCCCTGACGATCACGCGAGGTCTGCCCCAAAATCTGGCGCATATCCTCGGCGGCCGACGCCTCGAAGATATGCGGCACTGGGCCGTCCACCCCGGCGGCCGCACCATTCTGGATGCTGTGCAGCATAGCCTTGGCCTGCCGGTGGGTTCGCTCCGTCACTCGCGTGATGTCCTGCGCCGGTTTGGCAATATGTCGTCGGCGACGGTCATGTTCGTACTGAGAGAAATATTGGAAGATAGCGCCAATGCGGGTCGCGGTTGCGCGATGGCTTTTGGCCCTGGCGTTACTGTCGAAAGCATGATGTTTGAAAAAGGCGAGCGCTAGCATGGTGATGTCCTTTCGCGAACGCAGCCAACAACCGGAATTGATGGACACGGAGCCCGTTGGCTTCACCGAGTTCCATGACTGTTTGCTAAGTCTTTCCACCATCAACCGCTGGACGCTCGCTTATCGGCCAACCCTGGCCTGGTTCGGGACTGTGACGCGCAACCGTCGACAAGGGGGGGTGGTTCAGTCGCGCCCGATATCCGTTTTCGATATAGGATCTGGCGGCGGAGATATGCTGCGGAGCCTAAAAGTTTGGGCGCAGGGGCGGGGATTGCAAGTTGACCTGCTTGGCATCGATCTGAATCCCTGGTCAAAAAAGTCGGCCGAGCTGACGGCGGAGCCTGATGCCTCAGTTCGCTTTGAGACCGCCGATTGTATGGCTATCGATCCTGACCGCCGGGCCGACTTCATTATCAGCTCGCTCTTCACACATCATCTGTCCGACCAAGAGCTTGTCAGTTTTGTTCAATGGATGGACCGCCACGCCACAAGCGGCTGGTTCATCAACGACCTTCATCGCCATCCTGTGCCGTATTATTTCATCAAATATGCGGTGCGGCTTCTGTTTTCGAACCGGTTGATACGCCACGATGCGCCGCTTTCCGTTGCCCGCGCTTTCACGGCTGCGCACTGGCGAGATATCCTGTCGCGCGCCGGTGTGGCACCTGAGCGGGCTCACATTTTCTGGGCGTTTCCTTTTCGGTACTGCGTATCATGCACGAGAGTCTAAAACGCTGGCCTGCCATTATCGTGGGCGGGGGTGTTGCGGGGGCAGTGGCCGCAATACAGCTGGCGCGAAATGGATATGAGGTTCTGCTGCTCGAAAAAGAAGAGGCGCCCCACGACAAAGTTTGCGGCGAATTTATCGCCGCCGAAGCGCAGCGTTATTTTCTGGACCTTGGTGTCGATCTTGCAACCTCCGGTGCACGGCGCATCGGGCATTTGGCCTTGGTTCATGGCCAGTATGCGGGTGTCGCGAAACTGGCCTCTCCAGGCCTTAGTCTCTCCCGGCGGATCCTCGATGAGAGACTGTTGTGTCGCGCCGAGGAGTGCGGCGCTGAGCTGCAACGCGGCTGCCTGGTCACAGGCGTGTTTAAAGAGCGTCATGGCTGGCGAATTGAGCGCGCAAATGGGGCGCCCCTTTTAGCCAAAACTCTCTTCATGGCTACGGGCAAGCATGATTTGCGCAGCTGGCGCCGAACCGGCCGGCACAATGATTACATTGGCTTTAAGCAGCACCTTGTGTTGACAGAAGCTCAGCGTTTTGCCCTAGCAGATCAGATCGAAATGGTACTCTTTGCAGGGGGCTATGCCGGCCTCGAGCCCATCGAGGGGCAGAAAGCCAACCTATGTCTGGTCGTGACCAAGGCCGAGTTCGGGCGTCATGGTAAAAACTGGCCGAGCTTCATGGCGGCACTCCGGCAGGCAAGTCCTTGGCTGGCGGGACGTCTGGCTGGCGCTCGTCCGGTGTGGCCTCGACCCTTATCGGTTTACGGCATTCCCTATGGTTTCCTTTATGAGCCTGCCCGAGACGCGCCCGATGATCTCTACAGGCTCGGCGATCAGATGGCCGTGATCCCCTCGCTCTCGGGACAAGGCTTATCGATAGCCGCGCATACGGCGCTGGCCGCTGTCGAGGCGTTCAGGCATAGCGATGCGCGCACATATCATCGCCGTATGCGAAGCGACTTAGGGCTGCTCGTTCGCGCTGCGTCCTTGGTGGCCGGAATAAGCGAACACGTCCTGGTTCAGAAAGCTCTGGTCTCAACCTGTCGGCGGTGGCCCAAGCTTGTTACGAAACTTGCGGGATGCAACCGAATTTCAACAGCGGCAGGGCTGGGGCATCATGCGCCCCGCAACGCCCGGGGGCAGCTAAGTGCCGGAAAAGTCGAGATTTAAAAGCCTTCGGAAACTGCGAGCGCTCCTTTACACTCGGGATATATTGCTGAGATCATGCTGGGGCCATTTTGTGATGAACCGCAGACGTTTTATCGGACTTATTTCAGGTGCTTTGGCTGCCGACCTTGTGATCACGCCCGTATCCTGGGCGGGGGAGGCCGGAAACCGGGCACCATACGGGGCCCCTTCCATCGACAAGCTCGTTTTACGTAAACTGGAAGAGTCGTTGCGGGATCAACTGGCATCCGCCGGGATGACGCCGAAATTCTTTGATCTGTTCCCGAAAAAGTACAAGCAACAAGCCGCGGTCGATCCGCGCGCCGACAGCGTTACGGGCGAACCTGAGAAAAACTCGGCCATGGACAGCATGCCGGCCACGCTGACAAAATTGTTCCAAAACTATGATCAGGCGACGTGCGGCTCCTTTGGTCTGCAGAATTCCTTTAATGCCTGGCGGGCTTTCGTGGCCCTGCACGAGACCGCGCATTATGTTGCCTTGCATACAAAGATCGACGGTTATAACGATCTCAATCACTACGTTTTTAACAAGGTCAATAAGGTCGAGGGCCTGGATGACAGCCTCTATCGATCGGCCCCCACTCTGGTGCCGAAGGACGTGCCGAGTTTCGTCGCCCAGCAGATCCTCACGAATTTGCCGGAACGAATTGCGGATGCCAGCGCCGCCCTTTATATCCTGTCCAATTGCGCCGATCCCGCGAAAAATCAGTCGTTTCTCGAGGATATTACCGACTTCCGCCGGGCTGCGTATCTTGGCGGCGATGCGCTCGCGGGCATTCAAAGCGGTACCTGGGTCAGTAGCTGGGGAAGACACAATACGGCATCGAGCCTCCAAACCGCTTTGAAGAATTTCCGGCATGATGGCCGCCCCGGCATGACGATCGTCGAGACCACGGAGCTTGCGGCGAGGCTCGTTGTCGCCCAGCCGGAATTCTCCAAGAGCCTGGACGCCATCGCGCGGGATTTGCAGGCAGAGATGGCGGTTAAAGGTGCGTTGTTCTATGGCGAAGGCAACCGTGCCTCGCGCTCCTTGGCCGCACGACGGAGCGAGTCCGAGCGCCGGCAACAATTTGAGCTCACGCGGGACATCGTCGCGGCACGTGACCGCTCCTGTGGCATGACGCCGGGGCCCTGGCTCGATCCGGTGGCCGAGGCGGCGCGTCCCTCAACGATTATGGGCCCAGCGCAAGGGTCTCTTTTCCGGCAGCCCCAACCATGAAGCACGGCTATTGATCTAACCTTTTTTGATCTAACCTTAAGGAGCGAATTATGAGCAAAAGACAATTTCAAGAGGCGTCCATAATCGCGACGCTCCTTCTCGGAGCCAATGTCTTATTTCCCGGCCGCATCACGAGCGACGAAATTCCGCCGACAATTCTGCCTCCGCCCCCAGTGGCCAACTGCCTTCCCTTCGTGCCTGATCTCAAGAATTATCCGGCGGGCCCCAAAAAACCAGTGATCGAGAGAGTGACGCTGATCGATCCTTTCACGGCCCTTCAGCCCCTCAGACCCTGCGCGCCAGGGGCAGCCATGGGGCCGCGGCCGATGGTTTATGGACGGGTCTGAGGCGTCATTCGGCCGAACTTTGGGAGCGGCCCAAAAGGGGTCGATGCTTGACAGCAACCTAGGGGGCAAGGACGGGCCAAACTGATTATCTCTATAATTCTCCGGCCCGCACGCAAGATGGCAACTCCTGGGGGGTCTATGTTGCTCTCGACATCGAAAACGGCAAAGTTTACACCGCGAACGAGTTTCGCCTTTATCCTAGTCCGCAGACAGGAAGTCTCGTGGCCGCTATCCATAAGACAGCGATAATCTTGTTTGAGACGGCAGACGCCGGAATAAAGCCGCCGGGAGAAATTCTCTATAACCTTCGCGACCATGAAGGTGACGTTGGCAAGTTTGAGACGGCCCGCAACGCTTATCTTGATCGATACGGGATTGATCTGCGCGACCAGAAGAGACGCTTGACAACAAGTTCCAAGACGCTTTGCAACGGCTTGATCTTGGTAAAGGGGCTATAGACGAAGCGCCCGATGTAAGGTTTGGTGACAAAGGCCTCACGGGACGGGACCAAAGATTCCTCAGAGCGCTGCGTATCGGCCTCGATTGACGCCCACGCCGCCTTTCAGCCACACAGGAGGCCTCCACAAAAAGGGGGCGAAGGGGATGGGGTCAGTGGCTTGCGAAAGAGCTGTCCCGCGAGGACCTCAGCTCCCGGTCATGACCTCGTTGTCATGACCTTCTCAAGCAAGGCTCTTATCGCGTCGAGATCGAGGGGTTTCACGAGATGCTCGTCAAACCCTGCTTCGCGTGAACGCTGACGGTGTTCATCCTGCCCCCAGCCGGTTTGAGCCACGATGAACATTTTGTTTAACGCGGCTTCCGCGCGCATGGCCCGGCAGACCTCATAACCGTTCATATCGGGCAGTCCGAGGTCCAAAAAAACGATATGCGGAAGCGCGGTTTTTGCCAGTTCCAAAGCTTTTGTGCCGCTCGTCGCGATCGAAATCTGATGCCCCAGCATCTCGAGCATCCATCCGAGGGTTTTTGCCGAGGCTTCATTATCGTCCACTACTAGCACATGCAGACCCGTGGTCGAGGCCGTGAGC
>JALYJG010000149.1 GCA_030775365.1 Pseudomonadota bacterium | reverse complement strand
GGGCAAGACGCCACTCCTCACTGTGGCGGAAATATTCTCTGGCTTGGCTGTGAATGGCTTCGACAATCTCGTAGGCAGAAATGACAGCCTTTAGGTTTTCTTCTGCCTTGGTGTCGCCTTGTGTACGGTCGGGGTGCAGCGCCATGGCTTGGCGGTGATAGGCTTTGCGCAATTTCTCGAACGAATCGCGGATCTCGCCCAGCATCCCGCGGGCCATAAAATAATGGACAAGTTTCTCGACTTCCTCGGTCCTCGCCCTCGTGGCGTATTTATAGGTTATCGCATCGGAGAGAGCCTGTTGGATACGCTCGAGTGGTTCGCCCGGATCCAGGCCGAGCCGCGCATAGGCGTAGAGGATGTCGGTCGGGTATTGGCTCATGGCCCACCATCCAGAGGTCTATTGCCAGCCGCGCAACATTTGCGCGACCTCGAACAAGGGCAGACCCACGATGTTCGAGTAGGAGCCGGAAATATAGCGGATATGGGCAGCCGCTGTTCCCTGGATTGCGTAACCCCCGGCCTTGCCCAGGCCTTCACCACAAGCCGCGTAAGCCTCGATATCCTCGTTCGACAGAACGTGAAAGATCACGGTGCTTTCGCACAGACGCTCATGCAAGGTGCCCTTCGGTCCCCGCAAAGCGAGCGCCGTATAAACGTGGTGCCGCCGTCCGGAAAGGAGTTTAAGGCAATTCCGCACATCGTCCCGCGTCTCGGCCTTCGGCAGCAGGCGACGGCCGCAAGCAACGACCGTGTCCGCAGCGAGAATAATCCCGTCAGGTTCGCGCTTCATAACCGCCGCGCGTTTGGCGATCGCAAGCCGCCGCGCTAACTGGCGCGGCAGTTCACGCGGTTGCGGCGTTTCGTCGGCATCCGCGGGCACGACTCTGTCCGGCGTAATGCCGATATCCTGGAGCAAGGCCAGGCGTCGTGGAGACGCCGAGGCAAGGATGAAGAGGGGTTTCGTCATGGGCGTGCCATAACGAAAGTGTCACTTATGCCGGAACGTGATCCGGCCTTTGGTGAGATCGTAAGGCGTCATTTCGACATTCACCTTGTCGCCGACCAGAACACGGATGCGATTCTTGCGCATCTTGCCGGAGGTATGAGCCAGGACCATATGCTCGTTTTCGAGCTTTACCCTGAACATTGCGTTGGGCAGGAGCTCGGTCACAATGCCTTCAAATTCGAGTAGTTCTTCCTTGGCCATGGGCCGCCTTTTTCCTCTGGGCCGGTTTCCCCGGCGATTGAGGGCGGAAAATGGCGCTTTTAATGAAGCGCGTCAAGCTTTGGCATCCATTCGCTTGAGAACGGGCGCAACGCGCTATAATATGGCCCTCTTTAAGGCGTAAAGCATCCTTCCTGAATACCCGGTGACATTGCATGGCCGAAGATCTTGTGGCGCGGGCGCTGACGGCATTGCGCAATCGGGACTTTATGGCTGCGCGCAATTCTATTGCGGCCTACGCCAGAGATAACCAGCTCGAATTTCAGCACTACCTTATAATGGGTTTATCGGACCTGGCCCTCGAGGATTGGCAGGCCGCCGCTGCCACATTCGAAGAGGCCGCCGCTCTGTTTCCCCATCAACCGCAACTATGGTTCAATCTCGGCGTAGCCCAGGAAAATCTGGGTCGTTTCGCGGAGGCGATCGAAAGCTTCGAACATAGTCTGGATTTGAAGGCCGAGCAGGGCGAGGCTTGCGGGAATCTCTCGAACCTCTATCGGCGCACCGGACTTTTCTCCGCAGCCGAGACTATGGCGCATCGCGCGTACGAACTCGGTGCGCCCAAAGCACAAGCGCTGAATGCGCTGGGCCTCGCCTTGGCACGACAAGGCAAATACGAAGCGGCTGACAAAATCTTCCGGGAGGCCCTGCGCCTCGAGCCGCAAAGTCCTCATGTGCTGGCGAATCTCGCTAACACCGCTGCCGACCGATTGGATTTCGCGGCGGCCTGGCCGCTTTATGCAGCTGCACGCGCCGTGAGCAACGAGCCCGCTATCCGGCATGAAGAAGCGATGGTCCGCCTTCTCGCGGGTGAAACGGAGATCGGTTGGCCACTTTATGAATCGCGGCTCGAGCGGCCGGGGGCGTTACGTATCAAGCCGAAGGCGCCCCTATGGAATGGCCAGTTCGCGGCAGGTCAGAAAGTGCTGTTGGTGGCCGAGCAGGGCTTTGGGGATGCGATCCAATTCTGCCGTTACGGCTCCTTGATGTCGGGCAGCGGCGCGATCCTTACATGGATCGCACCGACGCCACTGAAAAGATTGCTTGCGCAGAATCTTCCGGGGCTTGTGCTTTCGGAAGACGACCCGGTCCCCGAGACCGATTGCTGGTTGCCGCTTCTGTCGCTGCCCTTGGCCCTACGAAAGCTCGCCTTTGCGCAAGCGCCGCCGGCGCCCTGGCTCACGGTGCCGGCAAAGCCGGAGCTGCCGGTGCTTAAAAACCCCAGCAAGACTTATCTGCGCAAGATCGGAATTGTGTGGGCCGGCTCGGCGAGTCATGAGCGCGCGCATGAACGATCGATACCAATTGAGATGTTTGCCCGGGTCTTTGAACAGATACCGGGCCATTATTATGCGCCTTTTACAGGTCCTGAGCTTGATGACATCAAGCCGCCACTACCAGTTATGCGGCTTGATCATCTCATTTCCGACTTTGCGGATACGGCGGGCTTGCTGATGCAGCTCGACTGGCTCATTACGGTCGACACTGCAGTGGCGCATCTGGCCGGGGCGCTTGGCGTTAAAACGTGTTTGCTTCTGTCCCACTGTCCCGATTGGCGTTGGGGTATCGCAGGCGCAGCGACACCCTGGTATCCGAGCCTCACTTTACTTCGTCAGCCTAAATACGGCGATTGGGAAAGCGTGATCGGCGCCCTCATCGGCGTTCTGAAATGATTTCGGGCCCCACAGTCTGGGTGCAAAGTCAGAGCGGGCAGGTTTTATAGCCAACGCGTCCGAGATGGGGCTTCCGAGCTGGGGTCCGTTGTGGCCTTAAAGTGCCGCCTTTAACGCCTTACGACCGGCCCGGGTGATGCTGATATTTTTAGCCGGCACAATTGAATTCGGCTGATCCGATCCTACCTGTCCGCGATCGACCAATTCGTTGATACACGCGCTGAACAGGCCAGGAGGAACCTCGGAACCGATTTGCTGCCCGACCGCGTGGCGAACCCCTTTTAGGCTCGTATCGGCGAGCTCGGGCGAAGCTAGCGTCATTAAAATCGTCCCTTGAACTTCATCCGCTCTCATAGCTCTCTCCTTAATGAATTGGAATTTTTTGAAAGTCTATCAAAACGCGTTGCCCTGTCAACGCCTCCCGCCAAAGCCAGCACGGCTATGTTAGGCCGCCAATGCGTCAGGCCAACACATTGATCGCGCCGCCCCGGATCGTCGGGCTGCCCGTTGAGGCCAGGGCCGTATAGGGGGGTGATGGATCAGGGGTGCCTGTTTGACCCGGCGCCGCCTGACCATCGTTCGAGTTGGAGCCCGTGTCTTGGGAAGTGTTGCCGGGCTGGGCTGCGACTAAAGTATTGGAACCGCTTGTGGTGTCCGAAGCTGCGCCGACACCCGTATCTCCATGGCCGCTGTCTTGGGCTGAGGCCGCGTAGACCAGTGCCGATGATGCAAAAGTACCAAGCGCTGAAGCATTAGTAGCCTGTGCTGGCGCTGCCGGGCTTCGCCCAAGGGTCGGCTCTGGCCCAAAGCCCAGCAGTGCACTGATTGTCGTCGTGTGCGGCTGCGGATGGGCGGGAGTTTCGTTTGCATGAATTTGCGCCGGCACGCCGTTCGTTGTGCCAGCACTCGCGAGCGGCGCCGGCGAAGCGGGCTGGTAGGCCGCGTTGGAAAGAGGGCTCGCAAAAGAGCCGGCGGGGCTAGAGCTTTGCAGCGCGTATTCGGGGCGGGCGACATGACTCTCAGTCGTCGACCCTTCGGGTACGCGCGCAACATGCGCGCTAGCGGGTTTGGTTAAAACCGCCGTGTTGGCCGTGCCGGGCAGGGCCGAGAGGCTCAAGGCTGTCATGGCATCTCACAATTTATAAAACACAACCGTATGTAAAAAAGGCCATATAAAAAACGCCATATAAAAAACGCGCTGGCTATTTTTGTGCGCCGAGATGTTTCGGCGCTGCCGGGCCAGCTGTCACAACACTGGCTTCGGTCCCGCTGTCAGGCTCAGTCTGATGCCTTTGAGTGTGACCCAATTTGCTTAAGCCACGGTGAATTTCACCTAAAATATTAACGGCGGCTTCACCATCTATCTTACTGATGGGTAAGGATGTGATGTAGGCCCTGATCCTGTGGGCTTTAATTTGCGATCGGCGGGCCCCTCTTTGGCGGCTTTGCCGACAAAAGGCCGAAGACCCCGAAGCCGAGCCAGAGCACGAGTTTTGCGAGGAAGGGTGTGTTAACGGCGGCGGCCAGAAGGCCCGGGGGGATGCCGGCAGCTGCCGTAAGACGCAAGGTCGCGGCGAAGGTCATATCGGCCTGCAAGATAAGCGAGATGATCTGCATTAAGACCGCGACGAAAAGCGTCAGGACGAAGGTGGCGACGAAAATGCCGACAATGCCCATAGCCAACAGCGCGGGAAAGAGCCAAATGTGGACCATGTGAGCGAGGGATGCCCATTTCTCGTGGGTGAAGACCCCGTCCGGCGTCATGCTGAGATCATCGACCTCAACGCCGTGCCCGCCCGACTTCCGTATGGCTACCTTTGTGTCGGTAACCAGTATCATGATGTTGTCGCGGTTCATCATACTTGTAAGCGCTTCGACATCGTCGACCCGGTAGGAGGGATCAATCATCAGCTTGTTGGGCATGACCGCTCCCCCATGCGCGGGGTCAGGCAGCTTCATGATATCCTTGACGAAAGGCGTCGGCGCATCGATCGACAGTTTGCCGCCCTTAAACGAGGCCTCCGGCATTGCATCAAGCGCAGCCACGATTTGGTCGGCTAAGAGGACAACAGGCGCATGGGTTTGATAAGCGAAACTGAGGACGCCGAAGATTGTCAGCACGACCATAAAGCCCAAGCCAATACCAGTCCATTGAGCGGCGAGCTCACGGTAAAAGGCGCTTGAATAGAAGGTGAGAGGAAGGCTTTTGATAATATCCTTCATCGTCACCGTCCGATCACTTTAAACGCCAAGCAGCAGACGTTCAGGGTTCTCGATGCACTCTTTGATGCGCACGAGGAACGTGACCGCTTCGCGCCCGTCAATAACCCTATGGTCGTAGCTCAGAGCGATATACATCATCGGTCGGATCTCGACTTTGCCACTGACCGCGATCGGACGTTCCTTGATCGCGTGCATGCCGAGTATTCCGGACTGCGGCGGATTCAGGATCGGTGTAGACA
>JALYJG010000148.1 GCA_030775365.1 Pseudomonadota bacterium | reverse complement strand
CGGTAAAGCCGAGCTGATCACCGTGCTGCATGACGTCGACGAGCTGCTTGTAAAAATTTCCGATAACATTCGTGGCCGTGGCCGTATCGGTTGTATCGGCGGCGCGTGTGGGCGCAACCGCCGGAGCCGCGGCCTGGGCCGCAGGCACCGGGATTGCCAGCGCGATCAGGGCACAAAGAGTGCCAATCTTCATCAGTACTTTCATAAATCACTCAATCCTTTGTCGATTGTTAGGCCCGTGCGACTACAGAGGCGACGTTGTTTGGGCTCAGGGCCTCTAAAGCCGTGGCTACGATATGCTTAGCGTTCAAGCCCGCCGTGTCATACTGCTTCACAGGCGCATCATGCTCCTGGAAAATATCCGGCAGCACCATCGGGCGGATCTTAACGCCGCGGTCCAGAAGCCCCTGTATTGCCAGATGATGCAGAACGTGGCTTCCAAACCCGCCGATCGATCCTTCTTCGATCGTAATCAACACCTCGTGCGCCTGGGCCATACGTTTGATGAGGTCGAGATCGAGGGGCTTAGCGAAACGCATGTCAGCGATCGTTGTGCTGAGGCCACGGGCATCAAGCTCCTCAGCTGCCTTGCGGCACTCAGCGAGACGGGTGCCAAGATTAAGAATGGCGATCTTCGTGCCTTCCTTGACGATACGCCCCTTGCCGATCTCAAGGACCTGTCCCCGCTCGGGCAGAACCAGGCCGACGCCCTCGCCGCGCGGATAGCGCAGTGCCGAAGGGCCGTCGTCGAAAGCGGCCGCTGTTGCGACCATGTTCATGAGCTCGAGCTCGTCCCCGGCCGCCATCACAATAATGTTCGGCAAGCATGCCAGATAAGCGATATCGAAAGCACCGGCATGAGTGGCACCGTCGGCGCCGACTAGTCCCGCCCGATCCATCATAAACCGCACGGGCAAATTTTGCAGGACCACATCGTGCACGACCTGATCGTAGGCGCGCTGCAGAAACGTGGAATAGATCGTGCAAAATGGCTTAAACCCCTCGCAGGCTAATCCGGCGGCAAACGTCACGGCATGCTGCTCGGCGATACCAACATCGAAGGTACGGTCAGGGAACCTCTTGCCGAAGATATCAAGCCCAGTGCCGGAGGGCATGGCGCCTGTGATCGCAACGACGCGCTGGTCCAGTTCGGCTTCCTTGATGAGGGCGTCGGCATAAACCCGCGTGTAGGTGGGTATGGAAGGCTTGGCTTTCGCCTTTTCTTTTTCCGCGGCTTTCTCAGCTTCGGTCTTTACGATATTGAATTTCGGCTGGACCGCATGGAGCTTGTCCGCGGAGCTTTCCGCTGGCGCGTAGCCGTGGCCCTTCTGGGTCACGACATGGATAAGGACAGGGCCGCCTTGCGGATCGTCGCGCACGTTTTCAAGCACAGGGACCAGGTGATCGAGGTTATGTCCATCGATCGGTCCAACGTAGTAGAAGCCGAGCTCTTCGAACAGCGTGCCGCCGGTCACCATCCCGCGCGCATAATGTTCCGCCTTGCGGGCGGCTTCTTTGAGCGGCCGCGGGAAGATGCTGGCGAATTCCTTCGCGATGTGACGCAGGTTGCGGTATTCCTTGGACGAGACGATGCGCGAGAGATAAGCGCTCATGGCGCCGGTGGGCGGCGCAATCGACATGTCATTGTCGTTAAGGATAACGATAAGGCGGGAGCCCGAGGCGCCGGCATTGTTGAGAGCCTCATAGGCCATGCCCGCGCTGATCGAACCATCCCCGATCACCGCGATCACGTTGTTCTTATTTTTCTTGAAATCACGCCCCACCGCGAAGCCAAAGGCTGCAGAAATGGACGTCGAGCTATGCGCAGCCCCGAACGGATCGTATTCGCTTTCGGACCGCCGCGTGAAACCCGACAGGCCTCCGCCCTGACGCAAGGTCCGGATCCGGTCGCGGCGGCCGGTCAGGATTTTATGCGGATAAGCCTGATGGCCGACATCCCAGATCAAAATATCTTCGGGCGTATTGAATACGTAATGCAAGGCCGTGGTCAGCTCGACGACGCCAAGACCGGCGCCGAGATGCCCGCCCGTCACCGAAACAGCATCGATGGTCTCGAGGCGCAACTCATCGGCGAGTTGACGCAAATCCTTCGGTTTCAGTTTGCGAAGATCAGCCGGGATATTCACCTTATCGAGCAGCGGCGTAGCCGGTCGGCCGGCGCCCGTACGCACGTCGGACGCCTCGATTTCGCACGCTTGAAGGACATTAACGCGTTCCTGGTTCGATTTGGGTGATGTGGTCAAGCGCTCTCTCCTAGCAATTAGCCCTGGGCACGCCGGGGCCGGGTTCGCAATCGGCCCTATTTCTAGCACTTTATGCGGCGAGCCCGCATGATTACCCCTTTCCTCAGCAAAATTGCAAGGAAAGCGTTACCTTATGGCAACAAACCGCTGGGCAGGACGGGAGCTAACCCGCTGAAATCACGATAAATATTTTTTGGCCGTCAAAAAATGGTTTAGCCATTCGTCTTGCCGGGCCCAGTTTCCGCGCAGGATAAAACTCGGATGAAAGGTGGGAATCACCTCGATCCCCGGCAGAAGCCGGCAGGTCAGTGGCTTGCCTATTTTTTGCAAGATGCCGTTTTCACCGGTGAGCGCCCAAAGCGGCGTCCGACCGAGAGCCACAACGACCATATGCGATCGCTCTGTTTTGATTTGCTGGAGCGTTTGGCGTAACTGGGCGATCTCGCCCGCGAAAGCAGCACGGCAATACAGACTGCCGAAGTTGCCCAGCTCCTCGATGATCGCTAAGCCCTCCTGCTTGGCCGCGCGCCGGGAGATAAAAAAATGATCGACTTTATTTTGGGGCGGCTGGTAGCGGAACACATTGGCCACAACACATTGGCGACGCTCGATTTCCGCCTGCTGCAGAATCTTGTCGAGGAGCTGGCCGCTACGCCCGACAAAAGGTCGTCCCTGCTTGACCTCCTCTGCGCCCGGGGCTTCTCCCACAAGCACAAGACCGTTCCACGAACTGAAAGGCGCCGGCAAGTCATACTTGACGACGGCAGGGCTCTCTGCCGGCATCCCCTCAGCTCCATCCTTAAGAAGACAGCTTTGTTGCATGCTCGCCATCCTGGAAGACATTCAACGCGTAGATAACAGTTATTGCCAACTGCGCCAAGCCATGGTTCAGTAAAAAGCCTTCCGTTGCTTTAGGGTTTCACACAATGAAAACACTTCAAGCCATCACAACTTGCCTCCCTTTGTTTGGCCTTTTAGCGCTCGGAGCCTGTGCCGGCGTTGGTAGCCATGGCAATGTCGTCCCGAGCATCAGCGGCCCATCCACCGTGCAGGCCGGCGTGCCGGAAAGCTACACCTTCAGCTCCACCAGCCCGCATGATTATCCTCTTTCCTACGGCGTCAATTGGGGGGACGGCACACATATGCCCAACGCCCTCGGTGTGGGATCGGGCGATGACCACACGAGCGAACACGCCTGGGCCAATCCAGGCAGTTATACGATCATCTTTACGGCTGTGGATGGCCACGGCTCCTCGGGAACGGGTTCGTACGTCGTTCAAGTTGTCGCCCCGCCGGCCGCTGAATAGGGCTTGCGTTAACGATACCAAACAACCCGCTTGTCGTAAGGGATTGGCTCTGGCAATCCTCAAGGATGTCGTTACCTGGATTCGCCTTGATATTCCGACGAAAATCCCTGCGAGCCGCGGTGATCGCCGTGGCGCTTGTGGCCGCCGTGCCGTCGGCCTCCCCTGCGGCAACATCAACCTCAGCCACGGATAAGAGGGCAGCCCACCCGAACGCCGAATCTCCTTCCACACTCATCACGGCGCGGCAAATGAAATCGGACCAGGCCAGCGGGATCGTGACGGCTCTTGGCCGAGTCGAGATCGAGCATAATGGCCATATCCTGCATGCCGACAAAGTGACGTACAACCAGAGAACCGGTGTTATGCACGCCGAGGGTCATGTCGCCTTGCTCAGCCCCGAGGGGGACGTCGAATTTTCGGATAGGCAAGATATAACGGGCGACATGAAACAGGCCTTTGCGACCAACATAGGTATTCTATTCCCGGATAACTCGCGCCTGACGGCGCGCACCGCTCAACGTTTCGACGGGCGTTACGTCGTCGCCGACAAGGCCATGTATACCTCCTGCAACGTCTGCAAGGAGAACCCTGATAATCCGCCGCTCTGGCAGATGCGTGCCAAGCAGATCGTTCACGACAATGTCGAGCATGATATTTACTACCACGACGTCGCCATCGACTTCGCCGGTGTCCCTGTATTCTACACGCCCTATATGTCAGGTCCCGATCCCACCGTCGAAAGGCGCCAAGGCTTTCTAACAGCGAGCCCTGGCATTTCATCGAATATCGGCGCTTTCGTTCGGGTGCCTTATTATTTCGACATCGCGCCGAATATCGATGCCGTCATTGCCCCCACGTTCAGCGCTGTCGACAAGGCCCAGTTCGGCGGCGAGTACCGCCAGCGTTTCGCGCATGGCGACCTTAAGCTCGACGGCACTTTCACCTATGCCAAACTCACAAGCGATACCGGCACCGACGAGGGTAACCAATGGCGCGGCCACCTGTTCGGCAACTTCCTTTACAATATCGACAATGTGTGGCGTGCGGGAACCGACATCGCCATCAGCTCGGATAAAAGCTACCTCCTGCGTTACCAGATTTCCTCCATGGACGAGTTGACCAACCGCGCCTATGTCGAGGGCTTCAAGGGTCGCGACTACGCGGCGGTCAACGCCTATTACTTCGAGGATCTCAGGCCTGGCGCCCAGCCCGTGCAACCTATCGTTCTCCCCGAAATGACTTTCAGCGCCTATGGTGAGCCGGGCCAGACCCTCGGCGGTCGCTGGTCGCTGGATGGCAGCACCCTGGTAACGTTGCGGGCCAACCGCAACCGCGACCTCTCCGAGCAAGGTCCCAACACCCGCCGGCTGTCAATCAACGGCGGCTGGGAGCGGCGCTTCGTTTCCGATACGGGCCTTGTGGCCGATCTGTCAGGGCTGGCGCGCGCCGATACCTACTGGGCGGACAATGTCAGCGACGCGAAAGGCAGCGGCGCGCGCTATAATAACGTTTTGCTCGCCCGTCCCTTTGCGCAGGCTAATTTGGTGACGAGCTATCCGATGGGCCGACAAGGCGACGGCTATCAACAAATGCTCGAGCCGATCATCGCCTTTACGGCCGCTCCTGCGGTTCACGTCGATCGGCGTCAGCCAATCGAAGACAGTCTCGATGTCGAGCTCGATGAGACCAATTTGTTCTCACCGAACCGGTTCACCGGCACGGACTTGATCGAGGGAGGCAGTCGGGTCACTTACGGCTTACGTCACACGGTCACAGGCGACGGCGGCGCGCGGGTTGATATGTTTGGCGGTCAAAGCTACGACTTTAGTCAGAATGACGCGTTTCCCGGCCAGTCAGGCTTACGCGACCATATGTCAGAC
>JALYJG010000147.1 GCA_030775365.1 Pseudomonadota bacterium | reverse complement strand
GTGGCGGCGACGCGGTCGCCGCCACATAACATCGAGGCCGAGCAGGCGCTGTTGGGCGCTATCCTCGTCAATAACGTCGCGCATGAGCGCGTCAGCGAACTGCTTCAGCCCGAAAATTTCTATGATCCGGTTCACAACCGGATCTACGCGGCGATCACGACGCTTGTGAACCGCGGACAAATTGCCGACAGCAAAACCTTGCGCGGTCTCTTTGAAAGCGACCCAGCGCTGGCCTCGTTGGGCGGCGCGCAGTACCTCGCGGATCTCGCTGCCAGCGTCATCACGATCATCAATGCCGAGGATTATGGCCGCCTTATCCACGACCTTTACTTGCGGCGCCAACTTATCACGCTCGGTGAAGATATTGTTAACGAGGCCTATAAACATGATCTGGATAAGCCGGCCACGCATCAGATCGAGGGCACGGAGCAGCGCCTGTTTGAGCTCGCGCGCACAGGCGAGCTCGATCGCGGCTTCATCAAGCTCGAAAAGGCTCTCGTAACGTCGCTCAAAATGGCCGAGGATGCGCATAAGCGCGACAGCCATGTGACCGGGGTCACAACCGGTCTACGCGATCTTGATCGTAAGCTGGGTGGTTTGCAAAAATCGGACCTTATCATCCTTGCCGGCCGCCCCTCGATGGGAAAGACCGCGCTAGCGACCAACATAGCCTATAACGCTGCCAAAGCTTTCTATCAGACCGACGGTAAAGAAGGTGCGGCGACAGCGTTTTTCTCGCTCGAAATGTCGAACGAGCAATTGGCCACCCGTCTGCTCGGCGAAGAATCGCGCGTGCCGTCCGACAAGATCCGGCGCGGCGAGATTAAATCCGACGACTTCACGAAATTCCTCGAGGCCAGCAAGCTGCTCTCGCGCGTGCCCTTTTACATCGATGACACCCCAGCCCTGTCCGTGGCGGCCCTCCGCACACGGGCCCGGCGCTTAAAACGGACGACCCCTGCGCTTGGGCTTATCGTGATCGACTATCTCCAATTACTGCACGGTTCCGCCAAAACAGGCGACAACCGCGTGCAGGAGGTCTCGGAGATTACGCGCGGGCTGAAGGCGCTAGCGAAAGAGTTGAACATTCCGATCCTGGCCTTGTCGCAGCTTTCGCGTGCTGTGGAAGCACGTGAAGACAAGCGTCCCATGCTTTCGGATTTGCGCGAGTCCGGCTCGATTGAACAGGACGCGGACGTCGTCATGTTCGTTTACCGCGAGGAATATTATCACACGCGTAGCGAACCGGCTCGACGGCAGGACGAGTCCGATGACAAGTACAATTCGCGTCACGAGCGCTGGATGCAGCGCGGCGAGGAAGTTCGCAGCATCGCCGAGGTGGTTATCGCCAAGCAGCGCCACGGCCCGATTGGGACGGTCGAACTGCACTTCGACGGTCCGTTTACACATTTCTCCAATTTGGAGAGACGCTTTGGCAGCGAACACGACCACAACGACCATTAGCAAGATTAAGGAGGGCGCGAAGACGCCCGAGGCTGTACGGCGCGGCGATCGCGCCTGCCCAGGTTAGGCACCCCACTGTTAATTGCCGGAACGTCGATTTAATTGGCGGCCTTGAAAATCAGGCAGGCATTTGTGCCGCCGAAGCCGAAGGAGTTTGAAAGCGCGATGTTGACGGGTTTCTCCCGGGCTTTCTTGGGCACAAGATCGATGCCTTCGCAACCTTCCGATGGGTTATCCAGATTCAGGGTCGGCGGGGCCACCCCATCTCGTATCGCCTTGATGCAATAAATGGCCTCGACCGCGCCCGCGGCACCGAGCAAGTGTCCGATCGACGACTTGGTCGAGGACATCATGACCTTGCTGGCGGCCGGCCCCAAGAGCTTCCGCACGGCCTTAAGTTCGATTTCGTCCCCGGCCGGCGTCGAGGTGCCGTGGGCGTTGACGTAGTCGATCGCTTCCGCGTTAATCTGCGCGCGGTTTAGCGCCATTTGCATGGCCCGGTAGCCGCCATTGCCATCCTCGGCGGGCGAGGTGATGTGGTAGGCGTCGCCGGACAAGCCATAGCCGATCAGTTCCGCATAAACTTTGGCACCACGTTTTTTGGCATGCTCATATTCTTCGAGCACAACCATTCCAGCGCCCTCTCCCATCACAAAGCCATCGCGATCCTTGTCGTAAGGGCGCGAGGCCTTTTCAGGCGTGGCATTAAAACTTGTCGACATCGCACGCATCGCACAAAAGCCGCCAATGCCGACCCGGCAAATGGCAGCCTCAGTTCCCCCGGCTACCATGACATCCGCATCACCTAGCTGAATAAGCCGAGCGGCGTCGCCGAGAGCGTGCGCGCCGGTAGCACAGGCCGTTACAACGGCATGGTTCGGTCCGCGGAACCCGTGGATGATCGAGATTTGGCCTGAGGCCAGATTAATAAGGCTGCGCGGGATGAAGAAGGGGGAAATCCGCCGCGGCCCCTTTTCGTGGAGTGCAATGGACGTCTCGTAGATTTCATTCAACCCGCCGATGCCGGAACCCGCCAAAACGCCAATGCGTTCGCGCGCTTCGTCCGTCGCCGGGATATAGCCGCTGTCTTTTATGGCTTCATCCGCCGCGGCTATCGCGTAGTGGATGAAATGGTCCATCTTCTTTTGTTCTTTATGATCGACGAAGCGATTGATGTCGTAGGCGTCCGCCGTTTCCCCGCGGGGAATTTCGCCGGCCACCTGGCAAGGCATATCGGACGGATCGAAGTGCGTGATCCGGCCGAGGCCGCTCTCGCCCGCAATCAGCCGTCGCCAGTTGACGTCCACTCCGACGCCAAGCGGTGAAAGCATGCCCATACCTGTGACGACAATTCTTCTCATAGCTCAGATCATAGACAACGTGGTTTGAACCAGAATACCGAAAACAGACATCCAACACCAGACGCGTGACGCCTGACCGAGGCCTGCCCGCTTTCGGTGTCCTGAATCAGGCGGCTTTCTTGAGATTGATGTAATCGACCGCGTCCTTGACGGTGACAATCTTCTCAGCCGCGTCGTCGGGAATTTCGATGCCAAATTCTTCCTCAAAGGCCATAACGAGTTCGACCGTATCGAGGCTATCTGCGCCCAGATCATCGATAAAACTGGCGTTGTCCGTGACCTTGGCCGCATCCACGCCCAAATGTTCTACGACAATCTTCTTCACACTTTCAGCAATATCGCTCATAGTCCTGAAACCTTCCGTTGGTTATCGAGATCAGCAGCCCGTCCATCGCGAAGCATGAATCGGCACCGTCATGAAGGTCCTTCTCTATTCTGTGGCGCCGCCGCTGTCCAGAAGATTAAAGAAATGTACTGTGTCCTTTACGCTAAGCCGATGAAACCGTTGCGTTTTTTTATATATCCACACGTCAGAATCTGGCCTCAAACCGCGCCATTTGCTGGGCTTCTGCCCAAAACGTCAATATGTTAGGGGGTAACTTGCCGAAACCCGATTCTCCCTTGGGCCCCTCGGCCTCTGCCCCGAGGCCCGGCCTGAAGGTCTTGCGGCAGATGGCACCCTATCTGGCCGTTTATAAAGGCGCGATAATGGGCGCGCTTATAGCGTTGGTTTTCGCGGGCGTGACGGTTTTGAGCATCCCGGCGGGTCTTCGTTATGTCATCGATCGCGGTTTCCGTGCCGACGACCCAGCCATGCTCAATCGCATGCTGGGCTATCTCTTCCTGGCTATCGTGATCCTGTCGATATCGACCTATGCACGCTATTCTCTTGTGACCTGGCTTGGCGAGCGCGTCGTGGCGGATTTGCGGCGGGCGCTCTACAACCACTTGTTGACCTTGAGCCAGTTCTTCTTCGAGACAGCCCGCAGTGGCGACATCCTCTCTAGGCTTTCCGCTGATACGAGTATTCTTCAGACCGTCAGCTCGTCCCTTTCGATGGGTTTGCGCAACTCGGTTATGCTCCTCGGTGGCATTATTATGATGCTGCTGACCAGCGCCAAACTTACCGGTTTTGTACTGCTTGGCATCCCGGTTGTCGTCGTCCCCATTATCATATTCGGCCGCAGCGTGCGTCGGCTTTCGAAAACAAATCAGGAAAGGCATGCCGATGTCAGCGCTGCCGCCGAGGAGACAATCCACGGTATCCGGACGGTTCAGGCGTTTGGCCACGAGGCCGTGAGCCGCGCCACATTCAACGGCCATATCGAAACAGCCATGGCGGCTGCCCGGCAGCATATCCGCGTACGCGCCGTGCTGGTGGCGCTGGTCATCTTCCTTGTGTTCTCGGCGATCGGCGTCGTGTTGTGGATCGGTGGTCACGATGTGCTTAACGGCAGTATCACCGCCGGCCAGCTGTTGGCCTTTGTCGGTTATTCGGTTCTGGCCGCCGGGTCGACGATGACCCTCAGCGAGATCGTCGGAGACCTTCACCGCGCGGCGGGGGCGGCCGAGCGGATCTTCGAACTTTTGAATGTCCAACCGACCGTCACAGCCCCGCCCTCGCCCGTTACCTTCCCCGCGCCGCTGGGAGCGCTCGAATTTGAGGACGTGACCTTCACTTATCCCGCGCGTCCCGATACCTTGGCTCTGCGTAACATTTCCTTCGCGGTGCGGCCAGGGGAACGGGTGGCAATTGTTGGGCCGAGCGGCGCGGGCAAAACCACGTTGTACCAACTGGTTTTACGTTTTTATGATCCGCAGGCGGGGCTCATCCGCCTCGACGGCGTCGACATCAAAACTGCCGATCCGCTCGTGCTCCGCCGGCGCACGGGCATCGTGCCCCAAGACCCAGTCATTTTCTCCTCCACCGCTCGCGAAAATATCGCTTATGGTCGGCCCGAAGCCTCGTTCGAGGAGGTGCGGGCCGCCGCCAAGGCAGCACATGCGGATGAGTTCATCGCATCGCTGCCCCAGGGCTATGACACGTATCTTGGGGAAAAAGGCGTCCGGTTATCGGGCGGGCAAAGGCAGCGGTTGGCGATTGCCCGCGCCATCCTACGCAACCCTGCTTTGCTTCTGCTCGATGAAGCGACCTCGGCTCTCGACGCTGAGGGCGAGAGACTTGTGCAGGACGCGCTCGACAAATTGACGCATAGCCGTACGACGCTCATCATCGCACACAGGCTCGCAACCGTCATGAACGCTGATAGGATCCTCGTTCTGGACCAGGGCTCGATTGTGGCGACAGGAACCCATCAAAGCCTTATAGCCGCAGGCGGGCTCTATGCGCGGCTGGCGGCTTTGCAGTTCAAGGCACCCGTTTGATCTAGACGGTCTGTCTAGGCGTCTGATCTAGCCCCGCTTATCGAGCGGCACGAAATCCCGCAATGTAGGGCCGGTATAGAGCTGGCGCGGGCGTCCGATTTTCTGGTCCGGCTCGCGCAGCTGTTCCTGCCAGTGCGCAAGCCACCCGGCGGTGCGTGCGAGCGCGAACAGCACAGTGAACATGCTCATCGGAAAACCCATGGCTCGGAGGATTATGCCCGAATAGAAATCGACGTTGGGGTACAGCTTCTTCT
>JALYJG010000146.1 GCA_030775365.1 Pseudomonadota bacterium | reverse complement strand
GCCGAGCCTACCCGTCAGCATCCACGACCTTGATACGACGCCCCGTGAGCCGCAGTCAGCCCGTCCGACCCAACCGTCGACAGGCCCGGCGCCAGAGCAAAGAAAGGCTTTTAGCTCTTCGAACGCACCACCCTATGAGGTCATCGACGCGGCGTCCAACGACAAGCCAAAGGGTGGCTGGTGGCGAAAGTTAACCGGTCAGTAAGCGAAGGCCAATCCGGCAAGCCGCGTCGCCGCATGACCGAGACAAATGGTTTTCTTGAGGCATCATTGCGGCCAAACGAGTTTGGTCCCACGAGCTGTGCCGCGCCACGACCTTAGATTGGCAACTTCACGATTGGTTTTTCAAGATTCCGTCGTCGATGTGCGGTGTAGGCGCGATAGTGTTGCGCTCGTGCTTTGCCCTTCAACGAGGCTCGCGAGAACGACTTGCCCGCCCCAAGCTTGGACAAGATCAGCGCCGACAACCCGATCGATTGCGTAATCGGCGCCTTTGACTAGAACGGCGGGTCGGATGGCCTGAATGAGATTGACGGGCGTGTCCTCGCCAAAAATAACGACCTGATCGACATCCGCTAGCGACGCCAACACGATGGCGCGCGAAGTCTCGCTTTGCACGGGCCGCCCCGCACCCTTCAGGCGCCGGACCGAGTCGTCGCTATTCAGGCCCACCACGAGCCGGTCGCAAGCCGCGTGGGCCTGACGCAGCAACGAAATATGCCCAGGATGCAACAAATCGAAGCAGCCATTTGTGAAGCCTACTTTGAAGCCCTGCTTGCGCCAGCGCTCGGCCAATTCAGAAGCGACCGCGAAGCTGACAATTTTTTCTTCGCTCTGCCGGGTCTGATCATGCATCAATTCTCGCGTCAACTCTTCGGGCGTCACAGTCGCTGTTCCGATTTTGCCGACCACGACCGACCCAGCTATATTAGCCAGGGCTGCGCCATCGGCGGGGGAAATTCCCCCGGCCAACGCCAGCGCCAGTGTAGCGACTACAGTATCTCCGGCCCCGGAGACGTCGAAGACTTCGCGCGCCGTAGCGCGCAAGTGGCGCGGCGGCTCGTCCTTCATAACAAGGCATACCCCATCGCTCCCCAGTTTCGCCAGCACGCCGCCGAGCTGATACATGTCCATAAGCTGCCGGGCGGCCCGCTCCGCATCCTCGACCGTGAGGACTGGCAGGCCAGTGCCCTCGGCCAGTTCCCGACGGTTCGGCGTCAGCATATAAGCGTTATGATAACGCGCAAAGTCCCGGCCCTTCGGATCGATAAGAACCGGCCGCTTCTTTTCGTTCGCGAGCTTGACGACCTCTTCGACCACTCTCGGCGTCAGAACGCCCTTGGCATAATCGGAGAGAATGACGACATTGCACGTCTCAATCGCACCACGCACCCGCAACATGATCTGCTCTTCGATCTCGGCCGAGACCGGCTGCCCTAGTTCGTAGTCTGCACGCAGCAACTGCTGTCCGTCGGCCACATAGCGAGTTTTGAGCGTCGTTGGCCTAGTGCTGTCATTCAGCAAATAAGGCGTGACTTGTGGCAGTGCGGTCAGTTGCTTGGCGAGATCGTAACTGGCTTGATCTTGCCCGACGACGGCCACCAAATCGATTTGCCCGCCTAAAGACACGATATTACGGACCACGTTTCCCGCACCGCCCAGCGTGACTGCCTCCCGCTGCATCCGCAGCACAGGAATGGGAGCCTCCGGGGAAATGCGCTCGACCTGTCCATAAATATACCTGTCAAGCATGACGTCACCGACGCATAAAACCCGGTGGCCGGCGAGTTTCTCGACGAGGGGTAGAAGATGCGAATCCGGAATGGCGTCAGACATATTGATCCTTTGCCCCCAAGTGTTTTTGCACATAGAGTTTGACGCCTTCCTCCAACTCGGTGAAGGGAGCGACATAACCAGCGGACCGTAACCGGCTCATATCGGCCTCTGTGAAATACTGATATTTGTCACGCAGCGTGTCCGGCATCTCTTTGTAAGTGATCATAGGCTTCTTGCCGGCCGCAACGTAAACCGCTTTGGCGAGATCCTCGAAACTGCGCGCACGCCCCGTCCCCAGGTTGTAAAGACCGTTGATCTTCGGGTTCTCATAGAGCCATAACAGAACCTTGATACAATCCCCGACCCAGACAAAGTCGCGAAGCTGTCCGCCGTCCCGGTAGCGCGTGTTGTAGGACTTGAAGAGTGGAAAGGCCTCGCCCTTCAGGGCATAAGGATAGACCTGGTGAACGACCGATCTTTGCTCGCCCTTATGATACTCATTGGGACCAAAGACGTTGAAAAATTTGACCCCGACGCATTGTGAGGGCCGGCCGTCGCGCCGCGTTTGCCGGCGCGCCACCCAGCGATCGAAAAGATGTTTGCTCCAGCCGTACGGATTGAGCGGCCGCAGTTTTGCCAGACCCTCAATGCTTTCATCGTCCTTAAAACCATTAGCCCCGTCCCCATACGTGGCCGCCGATGAGGCATAGATGAATTGCGCGTTGAACTCCCGGCACCATTTCCACAACTTGCGGCTTAAGTGGAAGTTGGTATCGATGATCAGGTCGGCATTGGTCTCGGTCGTCGTTGAGATGGCGCCGAGGTGGAAAACGGCCTCAATGTCGCCCTCATGGCCCCGCAGGAAGTCGTCGAGATGTCCAGGCGGGATAAGGTTTTCAAGGTCCCGCTTGGCGAGGTTCAACCATTTGTCCCCACTTCCCAGCCAGTCGCAAACGGCGACGCGCTCGTCGCGGGCATTAAGTGCTGCGACAAGGTTAGATCCAATAAAGCCGGCCCCGCCGGTAACAAGAATCATAGAAATCTGTCCCCTTGAATGGTCGCCACAATAGACCCTCTTGCCATTGGTTTGACAAGGGAGAAAGGGACGTGTTTCCTATCACTCCGGCGGGGAATGCCGGTGTTGAACCGGCCCCTTATTTGGACCACCATGCTGCAAGACTACATCAAAAAAATTCTTACCGCGCCCGTTTACGATGTCGCAATTCAATCCCCGCTGGACCGTGCCCCGGGCCTGAGCGCGCGGCTCGGCCGTACGATCTGGTTGAAGCGCGAGGATTTGCAGCCCACCTTTTCGTTCAAGTTACGCGGAGCGTATAACCGCATCATCCACCTCGACGCCAAAACCCGGTCGCGCGGGGTCATCACCGCCTCGGCCGGCAATCATGCCCAGGGCGTGGCCATGGCTGCCAAAAAGCTGAAAATCCCTGCCGTGGTCGTGATGATGGCCTCGGCGCCTGAGATCAAGATCCGAGCCGTGCAGAGCCACGGCGCCGAAGTCATCCTGCACGGGGACGTCCTTTCGGAGGCTTTCGAATACGCACAGGCCATGGCGAAGGCGAAGAAAATGACCTTTGTGCATCCCTTCAACGACCCGGACGTCATTGCGGGCCAGGGGACCATCGGCATGGAGATTCTCCGCCAGCATTCGGGACCCATCGAAGCCATATTTGTACCCGTGGGCGGCGGCGGCCTGATCTCGGGCATCGCTGCCTATGTGAAGTTCGCCCGGCCCGACATCAAAATCATCGGCGTTGAGCCGTATGATGCCGATTCGATGTATCAAGCCCTGAAGACCAAGCGCCGCGTAACTTTGGAGCATGTGGGCACTTTCGCGGACGGCGTGGCCGTGCGGCAGATCGGCGAGGAAACGTTCCGTATCGCTAAGGAATGCGTCGACGAAGTGGTGCGCGTAAGCACGGACGAAATCTGCGCGGCCGTCAAAGACATTTTCACAGACACACGCTCTGTCGCAGAGCCCGCGGGTGCCCTCGGCGTGGCAGGCATCAAAAAATACGTCGAAATCTACGGGAAGAAGCAAGGCAACGGCGATCTCGTAGCACTGGTTTCGGGCGCCAACATCAACTTTGACCGTCTCCGCTATGTTGCCGAACGCACTTCGGTCGGCGAGAAGCGCGAAATTCTCCTGTCGGTTGCCCTGCCTGAAAAGCCGGGCGGGTTGCTCAAATTCTGCTCCCTTCTCGGCAAGCGCAACATTACCGAATTTAACTACCGCTACTTCACCCCGGAGCAGGCGCATATTTTTGTCGGCATTCATGTCCAGGATTACGAAAACGAGGGCAAGACTTTTATCAAGAAATTGGAAAGCCACGGCTTTGCCACGATTGACTTGACGGAGAACGAACTCGCCAAGGAGCACGTTCGCTACATGGTGGGCGGCCGCCCGCCGCGGCTCGCCGATGAAGTCGTCTATCGCTTCGAATTTGCAGAACGCCCAGGCGCCCTGTTAAAATTCCTGACGGCGATGAACCCGTCATGGAACATTAGCCTGTTCCATTATCGGAATCACGGCGCCGCGTACGGACGAGTTCTGATGGGGTTGCAGGTACCGAAGGCTGACCACAAGAAGCTTGAGCAGGTCATCCGCACGAACGGCTTTGAAGTGTTCGACGAAACAGGTAACCCGGCCTATAAAACTTTCCTCAAAAATACATGAGTCCTGCCGGCCCCCCACGGCGGCACCGAGTCGTCCTCTTGTTTTGTCCCTATCGCATTGAAAGCGCTCGCCCCGATTGACCTTATTTGTGACATAATGCAACGGTACCGTCTCATTACGTTCGATCCCGCACCTGCCCTATCGGTAGGTCCCCAAGCAAGGAGGTTCGTTATGAAAAAGAGATTGGCTGCTGTCGGACTGTTAGTCGCAGCGCTTGCTCTAGCGCCGCTGTCCTCGGCATCGGCACATGAGGAATGGCATCATCATGGTTTCGAAGGGTACCATCACGGTGACGGGCTCGTTCTCGGCCTCGCCGCAGCAGCGGCAGCCATCGTCACGGCACCCTTCTATGCGGTTGGTGCTGTAGCTTCCGGCCCAGTATATGCGGCCCCCGCTTACCCGCAACCGGTCTACGCTCAGCCCTACCCCCCGGTGTACCCAGTGGCCGCCTACGCGCCTGCGCCTGGATATCCCGCCTACGGATACCCGGCTTATTATCCGCAACGCGTCGTCTATGGGTATCCGGCTTACGGATATGGGCGCGGGTATTACAGGCATTACTAAATGAGGGCTGGGGCACTACCGCTATCTGCTCGCCGTAGCGGCCGCCCCCCTCATGCCGAAACGAGCCAGATCCACGAGAAGATCCTGGATGTGGCGACGGGTCTATTTTTTACCGAGGGATACGGTGCGACGAGTATCGAAGCCGTCGCGCGTCGCGCCCGCATCGCCAAGCAGACCATCTATCATCGGTTTGAGAACAAGCCTGCGCTATTCCGGGCTGTCGTGCAGCGTGTCATCGAACGGCTCAAACCGCCAGATGCTGACCATTTGTTCGACGGCAACGATTTCACGGAAACCTTAAATCGCCTCGCCCGCGCTATCCTTCACGCCACCCTCTCGGACGAGGCCCTAGCCGTCCACCGGGTGGTGCTGGCGGAAGCCGACCGTTTTCCTGAGCTGGCTCTCATCGTTAGCGAGCAAGGCACGCGCGCCGAGGCAATCAAAGCGATCGCCAAGCTGCTCGAGGCCAACGCAA
>JALYJG010000145.1 GCA_030775365.1 Pseudomonadota bacterium | reverse complement strand
CATGGAAACAAGGCATTGATTGTCTTGCCCCCAGAGGATGCGTCGGAAGAAAAATATTTCCCGATCGCCCCTCCCTACTCTCATACCCGTAAGAGCGCTATCGCGTTTAATGCGCTGTGGCGCGAGCACGCGAAGCAGTGCGAGAACATATCTTTTCTTGACCTATCCAGCGTCATCCTTCCTTCCGATATGTGTGATGTTAGCCATTACACTGCGGGCTTTTTAAAGAAGCTCGCTGGATATATCGATGACTGGTACGGACCTCACGCGAACTCTGAGCCGTTGGAGGCTTCTATAGGCAATTCACAAAATCGCTCTGAAATATAAAGTGCCGTGGTAGGACTTATGATGGTTAATTTTTATATCATTTAAGCGTCAAACATTACGCTCCTTGGAAGACCCCCCTCGCGGTTAGATTGGACTCGCGTTAGCTTTGGCTAACGAAAGCTATGCGCCGCCTCACCTACGGGCACAAAAGAATAGGATTTTTATCCACGACCTTTTCAACTGGGGGGATGCCTAGGCACCCACCCCAACTCTTACAAAGACAACTTTGTCGGCCGTCCTGTCTCAGGAGGATCTTGAGTCTCTGCGCGACGATGCTCCTCTGTTCCTCTTGTGCCGCGCCTTTTGTTCTCACGGAAGTGGTGCCTAGGGCCGTCAACGGCAAGGGACTTGTAGAGGACGGGGCCGATGTCGTGACAGGAAAAGACTGCCGGCTTATTGAAGGCGTAACACGTAAAGATAGAAAGGTCTGCGAAGAGAAGAACTCGCCTGCGACCAAGCACGATTTCAAAGGCTTGGCTGGCGCTTTTTCCGACAGTAAAGCCAAAACGGACGATTGACGACTTGGGCCAAGGCACTCCCCGTCATTCGATACCCCAAGATGGCACGATACCGGTAGGTACACCCGGTATGCCTCCGGCTGGCAGTCGGCCGAATAGGCAACCCGACCTAAGACGAGCGCACATAGCGCCAAGTCGAAATCTGCTTGAAAAACAGGTCGTTAAAAGAAGACGCGCGCGGAGCCAAAAATTTTTGGGGCGGGTCTTGCAGTTTTCTTCACGCTTTCCCAGATGGATTTTGTGAGCTGCCAAATCGGGGCTCATGATTAACCCTTGCTTAAGAAGGAGGCTAAAATGGCTAACGTTCTTGCATTCACCCCGCTGATGCGGAGCACGATCGGCTTTGATCGTTTCAATGATCTTTTTGAGTCTCTGACCGACGGGACAGAAGACCGTTTCGATACCTATCCACCTTACAACATCGAAAAGGCGGGGGAGGACCAGTATCGCATTGTTATGGCGGTCGCCGGCTTTACGATGAATGATCTGAACATTACGGCACAACGCGACACGCTCGTCGTCACCGGCAAGAGCGAGGACAAAGCGGAGAATAACGTGGCCTACCTCCATCGTGGGATCGCAGCCAGGGCATTCCAACGCTCGTTCCGCTTGGCCGATCATATCAAGGTTGTCGGAGCTGATATGCGTGATGGGTTATTGACGATCCATCTCGTGCATGAAGTTCCGGAAGAAGCCAAACCGCGCATGATTCAGATCAATGGCGGAACAGGCTCGCCCACGATCGAAGCGAAGAACAAACAAAAAGCCAACTAACCTTTGGGCTCCGTCGCGGCAGATTCCTAAATTACCGGTTCGCCGGACGGAGCCTCGTCTCTTTAGTGAGGAGGAGGATCCAATGCTTCGCGATGTTGTGCTTTCCGGTTTGGGCTCGAATTACGGCCTCCAACCCTACCAGGCCATGATTGCTCACGGTCCGGGCTGGGAGCACATGATAGATCTGAAGGACGTATCCGATTTCGGGAATTTAGCTGTCCCAAGGAATTTTGTCCTAAGTAATTTCGACCGCGAAGCGAGGCGTCTAACCTACCCCTCGAAGCGCCGTTTTTGAACGGAGAGTAACCGTGTCCGCCGAAGGCAACGAGCAAGACATTGAAGCCGATCAGACGACGGACCCCTGGGAAAACATTCTGCTCGGAAACAAAGAGCTTTTCCGACAACTAACGGAACCTCATGTGGCGGCTCTAACCTCAGCTGCTGGCCAGGCGCTTGGGCGGGAAAGAGCTAAAGGGAATTTGCTCGATAAGCTGCTGCCCGAAGAACTGGTCGGCGCAACGCTCCTCCAGGCCTGGATGCGGCGTTATAACCGTAGAGAGCATCAGGACGTTAAAGACTGGCTCTTAAGCGTACAACGCTGGTCGCTCCAGCAGATAATCCTTAAAGAGAAGGAATGGAAGCGTCTGACAGCGGTCTCTCTTGAAGCGCCCATAGAACCCAAACTGCCCGATAAGCATGAGGATGAGGATTATCTGGCGCAGGCTTCCATCCCGGATCGCTGGTGCGATGTGATTGCCGATGACAAGTAATTGCCAATGAAAAGTAATTGCTCACACGGGGATTCTTAGCCATGCCTGGGATAAAGTTATCCGCTAGACAGGGCTTCTTTCTCTGGGCGATTTCTATTTCCGGTCGATAATATCGCCCCAGCCCAAAACGGTCGCCGTCGAACTCTTGGTGGGGCATTTGTTGATGTATTCAACGATCTTCTCTTTTGAGAACGGCTTCTTGATAAAGCCGGCTGCGCCTGTCAAGCGAGCGGCCAAAACATTGTTCACCACGCTGTCGGCCGAAAGCATGACGACATAGGCCTGGGGGTCCAGCAGCTTTAATTTGGCCAGCGTGTTGTGTCCGTTATGATCGGGCAAATGGATGTCCAAAAGGACCAGATTGGGCGCGTTACTTATATACGACGCCATGCCAATCTTGGCGTTTTTTGCCTGGATGACTTTATATTCCTTGCCAAGCGCCGAGCTGACGAGGCCTCTTGCAACAACATCATCTTCGATAATGAGAAGGACAAATTCCGTGCGCCGGCGCCGCTTTTCCAAGATCAGCCGCGTGAGGTCCGGGTTGGCTTCGGTGGAGTCAAAAATATTTTCGGCCGCCTGGAATACCTCCTGCTTCAAGGCCAGCTCTTTGCCGCGCTCCTGCTTTTCTTTCGAAAGCGCTATAAGGCTGGCGAGTTTATCCGCCATCGCATAGTGCTTGAAGATCGTACCTAACTGTTGCGAGGAGAACTCTTTCTCAAAAACCTGGATCAATTCAGCGTACGGAAACTCAGGTTGCTGGAACATAACGACGATGTCACCGTCGTCGAAAACAAACATTGTTCCCTCAAACCGGCTGACACCCTGCGTATAGATTTTTTGGGCGAGCGTCGTGCTTGCCGCCTTGATCTGCTCCATCGTGTCACGGGCCAGCCAGTCCGCGCTGAGGGTCTCGCCATTTATGGAAGCCAGGTTAACATGGATACACATCCATGAGCCGGCATCCGTCTGGATATGTTCCAGCATTTGCGCCAGGGCCTTTTCGCTGTCGTCGTAGATTATTTTCACGACGCGTTCCTTTTGTTGACTTCGTTGATGGCTAAGCCTCCCCTCGTCACTGCACCAAACCCTGAGCAAGGAGGTATAATCGAATTCGCTCAAGTTCAGCCTCTATGGCGTGAAGCACGATCCGCCGCTGGTTGCCGGTGGCGCTCTGCATGGCTTGCGCCGACTCGCATAGATCACGCAAAGCTCCTGCGCCGATGCTGGCGGCCCCGCTTTTCATAAGATGCGCGGCCTCGGACCACGCGGAATTGACACCGTCCAAACAGTTGGCCGTGAGGACCGTAATGACACCGGCGTTCTGATCGAGAAATAACCTCACGAAATGCCGCTCGTCTTCCTGGTTACCGCCGGAATAGGCTTGGATATTTCTGAGGTCGACCGGGGGCGCCTCGGCTGTATCCTCAATCGGGAACTTGACCCAGTTGCTAAGGATTCCCTTAAGCATAAGAGCATCGAGCGGCTTGCTCAGATATTCATTCATGCCGGCGGCCAGACACTTTTCTTTGTCGCCGGCCATAGCGTTAGCGGTCATGGCGACGATCGGTATAGATTTTCCTTGATTACCTTCGCTGGCGCGGATGGCTTTCGCGGTCTCGTAGCCGTCCTTGACGGGCATTTGGCAATCCATGAGGACGATATCAAACGGCTCCAGTCGCAAGAGCTGCAGGGCGGACTCGCCATCCTCGACGATCGTTACCCGCCCGATGCCAAAACGGCCCAGGAGCTTCGCTATGAAGGCCTGATTAAGCTTGTGATCTTCGGCGACCAGGACGCGGAACTCACCCGGCGGAATGACTCCGCGACGCCCCGACCGCTCAAAGGCCAAGAGCGCTTCCGGCGAATCCGTCCGCAGCAAGGTCGTGACCGCAAACGGTATCCGAACCGTGAAAACCGAGCCTCTGCCCGGTTGGCTCTCGACCTGAATATCGCCATTCATAAGCTCGACAAGCTTCCTGGTTATCGCTAGGCCCAGCCCTGTCCCGCCGTATTTGTTCTTATCAGACGTTGTGACTTGCGTGAATTTCTCGAAGATACTCGTAAGATGCTGGGCAGAGATGCCGATGCCCGTATCGATGACGCGAACCAGCAAATTCAGCGTCTCCTGGGATGGCTGTTCAAACTCGATCTGCGCGGTGACCCCGCCCACATCCGTGAACTTAATCGCATTGCTGATCAGATTGGTGAAAATGCTCGTCAGGCGAATCTGGTCCGCCAGAACGTAAGGTATCGGCAGGGTCTTATAGACGCAATTAAGCGCGATGCCTTTCTTCCGCGCCAAGGGCGCTAGCGTATCCCGGATGCCGCTAAACACGGCGACGAGGTCGGTGCCGGCTAAATCGAGCGCAACGGTGTTAGCCTCAATTTTGGAGAGATCCAAAATATCGTTCACGAGGTCCAGCAGGTACGAAGAAGCCTTGTTGATCACACCGATCATATCGGCCTGTTCATGGGGCGCCGCGCCACCTTCCAGCAACTTCGCCATGCCAATAATGCTGTTGAGGGGAGTGCGCAGCTCGTGCGACATATTGGCCAGGAAATCGGACTTGGCTCTATTGGCGGTCTCAGCCTGTTCTTTTTCGATCTCGAATGCGGCCGCGCGCCGCAACTTTTCTTCCTTGGCTTTCATTTCGGTTATGTCGCGCTCAATAGCGGCAAAGTATTTCGTTTTCCCATCCGCGTCGGGGATCGGGAACACGCTGATCGAAAGCCAATATTCTCCGCCGAACTTGTGATAGTTTATGAACTCGTCGACGAACGGCGTATTGTTGTGCAGCGCCTGTCTAAGCCGATCGAGGGACTGGCGATCGGTCTTTTCGCCTTGCAGCATCCGCGGGGTCTTGCCGATAGCATCGGCGGCAGTAAAACCGGTGATTTTTGTAAACGCGTCGTTGACATAGAGGATTTGGGGGCCGGGTTCGTCGAGGTCAGGCGTTGTGATCAGGATCGCGTCATCTGAATATTTGATGATCGCTTCATAGCTGCGTAATTTTTCTTCGGCCTTTTTTCTTTCGGTAATGTCATCGCAAATGCCGAGCAAAATATGAGGTTCACCGTGCTCATCGTAAATGGGCACTTTCTTGGTGTGCGATAACCACGTC